>VBDM01000327.1 GCA_005881355.1 Betaproteobacteria bacterium | reverse complement strand
CAAGAGCCTGCCGCAGGCCGAGCTCGCCGCGCTCGCCCGCGAGGCGCACGAGCAGATCTGCCCGTACTCGCACGCGACGCGCAACAACGTCCCCGTCGAGCTCGAAGTTTCCAGAGCCTAGCTCGCGACCGGCCGGGTTCCTCGACGCCAACCCCATGGGCGCCGATCGCATCCTCACCACCCACGTCGGGAGCCTCCCGCGGCCCGCCGATCTGCTCGACCTGATGAAGGCGAAGGTGATGGGTCTCGCATACGACAAGGCCGCCTACGACAAGCGCGTGAAGAGCGCAGTCGCCGAGTGCGTGCGCAAGCAAGTGGAATCCGGTATCGACATCGTGAGCGACGGCGAGCAGTCGAAACCGGGTTTCTTCACCTATGTGCGCGAGCGGCTCGAAGGGTTCGAGGAGACTATGAAAAATACTTCAGGGAAGCCATGACCGGCGGCGCGATCGCTCCGATCGTGCCTCTGGTTTGCACCGGGCCGATCAGCTATCGCGGCGAGGAGGCGCTGGCGCGCGACATCGGGAATCTCAAGGCCGCGGCGAAAGACGCACGCGCTCACGGCGTCTTCATGCCGGCGGTGGCGCCGAGCGGCGTCGGAACGAACGAGCACTACCGGACGGAAGAAGAATTCTTCCACGCGGTCGGCGCGGCGCTGCGCACGGAATACGAGGCGATCGTCGACGCGGGCTTGCTCCTGCAGGTGGACGACCCGTTTCTCTGCGACATTTTCGGTGATTCCGCGCTCGGCGCCGCCCGGCAGCGCTCGCGCGCCGAGATGTACGTCGAGGCGGTCAACGAAGCCTTGAGCGGCATCCCGCCGGAGAAGGTGCGCTATCACACCTGCTACGGGATCAACGAGGGCCCGCGCATCCACGAGGCGGCGCTCTCGGACGTCGTCGGCTACATGCTGAAGGTCAACGCCGGCGCGTACAGCTTCGAGGCCGCCAACCCGCGCCACGAGCACGAATACCACCTTTGGGAGTCGGTCAAGCTCCCCGAGGGCAAGGTGCTCATTCCGGGGGTGATCACCCACGCGAGCAACATCGTCGAGCACCCCGATCTGATCGCCGAGCGCCTGGTGCGGTTCGCGAAGCTCGTCGGCAGGGAAAACGTCGTCGCGGGCGCCGACTGCGGATTCTCCTCGCAGGCGACCTACCACACCGAGGTTCACCCGACCGTGGTGTGGGCGAAGTTCGAGGCGCTGCGCGAAGGGGCGCGGCTCGCCACGAAGCAACTGTGGTCCTAGGTTGCCTACAGGAACTTCGTCTCTATCGTCGCGCCGGCCTTGATCGTCTTCGTGACGGGAGTCTTCTCCGCTATGTCGGCCAGCGTCGCTTTCTGCCGATCGTTCAGCGGGCCGGTGAGCGAGATGGCTCGCGCGATGCGGTCGGTGCCGCTTTCGTCCTTGTGCAACTCGACGTCGACGTGAATCGATCCCAGCTCCCATCCTTTGCGCGCGGCAACCATGCGCAGCGTGATCGCGGTGCACGCGGCCAGGCCCGAGAGCAGGAGCTCGTAGGGGGCCGGGCCGGTGTCCGTGCCGCCTCGCGAACTGGGTTCATCCGCCGTGAGCTGGTGACGCCCGGCATGAATGACCGCGGCGTATCCGGTTTCGGAGTCGAGAAGGGCGTGAGCGATGCGGGGCATGTGCGTCGTTCCATTGGACCGCCAAGGGGCTATCGGGAATCATAAGCCAAATGCCCTGGAGCCTCCTTTATTGACTCCCTCCCCGGCGAGGCATAACGTGATCGCGTCCTGAAGGGAGGAACCCATGCCGGTCGACCGCAGAGCACGCCACGCGATATTTCTCCTCGCCGCAACGATCGTCGCGGCGGCCTGGAACGCCCGCGCGGAGGACAATCCCTATCGCGAGGAAGGCTGGGCGAAATTTCCGGACGGACGGAAATGGGGGTGGACGAGCGCGATCGATATCGACGTCCGAGGCAACATCTGGGTTTTCGAAAGATGCGGCGCGAACTCCTGCGCCGGCTCGAACGTGGCGCCCGTGGTCAAGCTGGCCCCGTCAGGCAAGGTCCTCAAGACTTTCGGCGCGGGAATGTTCGTGTTTCCTCACGGTATCCACTTGGACGGGGCTGGCAACGTATGGGTGACCGACGCGGACGGAAAGGACGGGAAAGGCCACCGGGTCGTCAAGTTCAGCCCGGACGGGAAAGTCCTGCTGACGCTCGGCAAAGCAGGCGTGGCGGGCGACGGCCCGGACACTTTCAACCGGCCGTCCGACGTGTTGACCGTCCCGAACGGCGACATCTTCGTCGCCGACGGGCACGGCGGGGACTCCAATGCGCGCATCGTGAAATTCTCGAAGGACGGGAAATTCATCAAGGCCTGGGGCAGGAAGGGCGCGGCCGCCGGAGAATTCGATACGCCCCACGCCCTCGCCATGGATTCCCGGGGGCGCCTGTTCGTCGGCGACCGCGGCAACAGCCGCATCCAGATCTTCGACCAGGAGGGAAATTTCCTCGAAGAGTGGAGGCAGTTCGGCAGGCCGAGCGGGATCTTCATCGACCGGAGCGACACCCTCTACGTAGCCGACCATCAGTCGAACGCGAAGCTCAATCCCGGCTTCAAGCGCGGCGTCAGGATCGGCAGCGTCAAGGACGCGGTGGTCAAGACTCTCATCCCGGGCCTTGGCGCGGAACCCGAAGCGCAGAGCGTCGGTGAAGGCGTGGTCGCGGACGCGATGGGCAACGTCTACTGGGCCGAGACCGCCGGGATGACGGTGAGAAAATTCGTCTTGAGATAGGAGGAGCCATGCATATCGATCGCAGAGCGTTCCTGGCGACGCTGGGTTCGGCGGCCGTCGTCGAGGCGATGCCGTCGGAGGCGCGCGCTGACGCGCTCGAGCACTACATGATCGCGCAGCTCGACAAGCCGGCCGCGCCTTCGGCGCAGCCGCCCGTCGTGCGGCGCGGCGCAGGGGCCTTGTTCGGCGGCCCGAGCCCGAGCGGCGCGCGTGCCGAGCTTACGGCGCTCGCGACCATGCCGGAGCGCCCGGCGCTCGTCGACTTCATCCGCTTTCGCTGCATGCCCGGCACCGGCAATCACATCCTGCAGAGCGCGGGCGACGCGCTCAAGAAAGGCGAGTCCGAGGAGACGGTGCTCGCGTGCCTCCTGCACGACTTCGTGCTCAATCT
>VBDM01000325.1 GCA_005881355.1 Betaproteobacteria bacterium | reverse complement strand
GCGAGCTTCCGGTATCCCATTCCGGCCTCCTCGACGAACCGGGGGCTGGTGAAAACCGTCTCCGAAGGCCCGAGACGCGCCAGCCGGTTGCGCAGCAGGCTCATGTTGCCGAGCAGGAGCACGTCGTTCGCCTCGAGCAGCTCGCCCGCGAGCATGCGGTCGATCGCGAATCCCATCGCCCCGATGACCAGGAACGAGATGAGCGCGAACAAGAAGCTGATCTGCCAGGTGAGCGACTTGCGCCGCCCGCGCAGACGCTGAAGGAAGGACTCGAACCTGCCCGTCATGCCGCGGGCCCCTCGAGCAGGTAGCCCACGCCGCGGATGGTGCGGATGAGCTTCACCTCGAACGGATCGTCGACCTTGGCGCGGAGGCGCCGCATCGCGACGTCGACGACGTTGGTGTCGCTGTCGAAGTTCATGTCCCAGACATGCTCGGCGATGAGCGTCCGCGAGAGCACCTCGCCCGCATTGCGCACGAGATAGTCGAGCAGCGCGTATTCCTTCGCGGTGAGATCGATCTTCTTGTCGCCCCTGGAAACCCTGCGCCTGCGCGGCTCGATCTCGAGATCGCCGATCTTCACGGTCTCGCCGGCCTGCTTCGGCCCGCGGCGCAGCACCGAGCGCACGCGCGCGAGCAGCTCGGAGAACGCGAAGGGCTTGACCAGGTAGTCGTCCGCGCCGAGCTCCAGGCCTTTGACCCTGTCGGCGACGTCGTCGCGCGCCGTCAGAAACAGGACCGGGGTCTGCTTCTCCTTGCGGATTTCGCGCAGCACGGCCCAGCCGTCCGCGCCAGGGAGCATCACGTCGAGAACGATCAAATCGTAATCCGAGGACAGGGCCAGATACCGGCCGTCGACCCCGTTCGCGGCGATATCGACGATGAAGCCGTGCTCGCTCAGCCCCTTTTGCGCGTAGGCTGCGGTCTTGGGTTCGTCTTCGACGATGAGGATGCGCATGTCGGACGCGAAAGAAAAAGGCGCCGGGACTTCGGCGCCTTTTTATTCTATACCACCAGGGTGCGTGGCAATTAGTCGCTCTCCGGCTCGAGGTTGACGCGCACGCTGTGGTCGATAGCGCCCTGCGGCGCAATCTTGGCCAGTTCGAACGGCTGGAGCAGACCGTCGAAATGCCAAGTGAATTCCTTGCCGCCCGCGACGATCTTCACGATCTCGCCGTGCTTGACATTGACAAACTTGGTGCCGGGGTCGACGACGATCGTGCGGTCGGCGGCGGCGGGGCTTGCCGTCTCGCCATAGAGATCGGCATTGGTCAGTGCAACGGCAGACAGGCTCGCCGTGGACAGCGCGAGTGCAGCAACGGCTACAAGCTTCTTCATGACATTCTCCAAATCAATAAAGTTTGAGGGACATCCAGAGCGCCTAGGTTGCCGGCGCTCTGGATGTACCGCCACTCTAGGACTCGGCCCTGGACGGGAATCTGACCGCTCAATTACATTTTTGTCATTTTTTTTCCACGGCGGCCTCGTCGGCTCCGCGTTGCGGCGCCGCCCAGCGGCGCACGAACCTGAAGCCGACCGCGAGCAGCGTGGGCCCCAGGAAGATGCCGACGAAGCCGAATGCGAGCACCCCGCCGAGCACGCCGAGCAGCACCAGCACGAACGGCAGGCTCGAGCCGCGGCTGATGAGCAGCGGCTTCACGATGTTGTCGATGCCGCTCACGACGAAGAATCCCCACAGCGCCATGAACACCGCCCAGCCGGGCTGGTCCTGGAAGAAGAGCCAGACCGTGGCGCTGATCCATATCAGCGGCGGTCCCGCGGGAACGATGGAAAGGATCGCGGTGATGAAGCCCAGCATCAGCGCTCCGGGGACGCCGGCGATGAGAAAGCCGATGACCGCCGCCAGGCCCTGCGCGAGTCCGGTGCCGACGATGCCGTACATCACGCCGTTGATGGTGCCGCCGACGATCTCGAGCAGCCGCCCGGCAACATCGCCCGCGACGCGGTCGAGGCCGTTGCGCAGAGCCCGCGCCAAGGCCGCGCCGTCGCGGTAGAAGAAAAATCCGATGAAGGCGATCAGGGTGAACTGCAGCACGCCCTCGCCGACGATGATTCCGGCCTGCACCAGCCCTGCGCGCGCCGGCTGCGCGATCCGCTTCAGCGCTTCGGTGAGCGCCGCCTTGCTGCCGGCGATCTCGCGCCAGCCGGCGTCCAGCGACTCGCCCACCAGCGGAATCGAGGCGAGCCAGCCTGGAGGCCCGGGCAGTCCCTGGGCGAGCGTGTCGCGCAGCCTTTCGAGGAGCTGAGGGATGTCGTCCACGTAAGACCCCGCGATCAGCGCGAGGGGCAATACCAGCACCAGGACCATGAGCAGGGTCATTGCGAGCGCGGCGAGCGTGCGCCGTCCTCCGAGCCCGCGTTCGATCTGCCGGTAGAGCGGCCACGTCGAAAAACACAGGATCGCCGCCGACAGCAGCGCCGCGAGGAAAGGCTTGAGCACCATCAGGCAGCCGATCGCGAGCGCCGTGCCCGCGACGACCTGGATGGTCCGCTCGATGCGCTTGTCCATTTTCAGGCGATGAGGACCTGCGGCTCGGCGCCTTTGCGCGCTTCGATGCGGCCGATGCGGAACACGGTTTCCCCGGCGCCGGACAAGACACGCGCCGCCGCGTCGGCGTGCTCGGCCGCGACCACGACCGCCATGCCGATGCCGCAATTGAACACGCTCGCGAGATCACTACTTTCACGGTCTCGGGCAGTACGCGTGGGACGTTCTCGACCAGACCTCCGCCCGTGATATGCGCCATGCCCTTCGCCGGAATCCGCTGCATCAGGGCGAGCAGCGGCTTCACGTAGATACGCGTGGGCTCGAGCAGCGCTCGCCCGAGCGGCTTGCCGTGAAAGTCCGCGCCGAGATCGGGCTTCGTCCGTTCGAGAATCTTGCGGATCAGCGAGAAGCCGTTGGAATGTGCGCCGCTCGAGGCGAGCCCGAGCACCGCGTCGCCCGGCACGATGTCGTGGCCGTCGACGATCGCGCTTTTCTCCACCACGCCGACCGCGAATCCGGCGAGGTCGTATTCGCCCTCTGCGTACATTCCCGGCATCTCGGCGGTCTCCCCGCCGATGAGCGCGCAACCGGCCAGTTCGCAGCCGCGCGCGATGCCCTTGACGACCTCGGTGGCGACCGCCACGTCGAGCTTGCCGCAGGCGAAATAGTCGAGGAAGAACAGCGGTTCCGCGCCGCAAACGAGAATGTCGTTGACGCTCATCGCGACGAGATCGATGCCCACCGTGTCGTGCCGCTGCAGCTCGAAGGCGAGCTTGAGCTTGGTGCCGACGCCGTCCGTCCCCGATACGAGCACCGGCTGGCGGTATTTCTTGGGGATCTCGGCGAGCGCGCCGAATCCGCCGATTCCGGCGAGCACTTCCGGGCGCAGGGTCCTCTTCGCGAGGGGCTTGATCGCCTCGACCAGCGCGTCCCCGGCGTCGATGTCCACCCCGGCGTCGCGGTAGGTGATCGGCTTCTTGCTGGTCAAGACTGGGGGTTGCAGATAAAGTGACGTGTTTTCGCCCCCCGAATTTTAATTGAAATGTCCGCCGCCCGCCTGAGGCGGCGTGGACCTGATGCAACAACTCCTGCTCGCGCTCGCCCCGCCTCCGCCCCCGACGCTGGATAATTTTTCCCCGGGGAAAAACGGCGCGGCGCTGAAGGCGCTGCGGGAGGCGCTCGAGGGCGGCGAGCGCTTCGTCTTTCTCTGGGGTCCGAGCGGCAGCGGCAAGACGCATCTCCTGCGCGCCTTCGCCGGGGCGGCCGCGGCAAAGGGTCGCGCGGCCTATGTGCAGGCCGCGAACGCGGACTGGGCCCGCACCGGAGACCTCGCCGCCCTCGCCGTGGACGAAGTCTCGCGCCTCGACGACGCCGGCGAGATCGCCCTGTTCGACCTGTGCAACCGGCTGCGCGCTTCGGGCGGAGCGCTCGCGGCGGGCGGCGAGGCGCCCCCCGCGCAGCTCGCCCTGAGACCGGACCTGCGCTCGCGCCTCGCATCGGGGATCGTGCTGCAGCTGCACCCCTTGAGCGACGAGGAAAAGGCGGCCGCGCTGCGCAAGCGCGCCGCGGGACGCGGCATGGCGCTCGAAGAGGAATTGATCCGCTATCTCCTCACCCACTTCGAGCGCGACATGGGCACGCAGATCGCGGTGCTCGATGCCCTGGACAGATACTCGCTGCAGCAAAAGCGCCCCATAACCCTGCCGCTCCTCAGGGAAGCGCTGCGCTCGCTCGGAGAGCGGGAGGCGAGCAGCTGATGGCTGCGGCAGCCGAACTCGCTCTGTTCGACCTCGACAACACGCTGCTCTCCGGGGACAGCGACTACGAATGGGCGCAGTTCCTGATCGAGCGCGGGGTGCTCGAGCGCGCCGAATACGAGGCGAAGAACGAGCGCTTTTTCCGCCAGTACAAGGCCGGCCGACTCGATATCCACGAGTTTCTCGATTTCCAGCTCGCTCCGCTTGCGCGCTACCCCCGCGCGAAGCTAGAGGAATGGCACGGGGAATTCATGCAGGCCAAGGTGCGGCCCCTGATCCGGGGCAAGGGGATGGAGCTGGTGCAGCGGCACCTCGGGCGGGGCCACCTGTGCGCGATCGTCACCTCCACCAACACTTTCATCACCGCGCCGATCGCACGCGAGTTCGGCGTCGATCACCTGCTCGCGACCGAGCTCGAAGTGCGCGACGGAAGATTCACCGGCAGGCCCTCGGGCACGCCCTGCTTCCGCCAGGGCAAGGTGACGTGCCTCGCGGAATGGCTCGGCGAGCGGGGACAGACGCTCGCCGCGTTCCCGGCGAGCTGGTTCTACGGCGATTCGCTGAACGACCTGCCGCTCCTCGAGCGCGTCACGCATCCCGTCGCGGTGGACCCCGACGAAACGCTGCGTCGCGAGGCGCTCGTGCGCGGATGGCAGATCATCAGTCTGGAATGAAGGCCGCCGCGGACGGAAGGATGGTGCTCGCGGCGCTGCACGAGCCTGGGCACGCCGCGCGGCACTGCGGCTTCTCGGTTTTACTGTATGATGCGGGCCGCGCGAGCCTGGGGCGTTCAAGCGAAATGCTCACCCACGCGTTCTGCGGCTCGGCTCCGGCCCGGAGCCGAGGGCCATCCCGAAGGAGGAGCACGGCGTCGGCCGCGAGGCGATCTCCCACGGCGCGCGCAGGGTCTGCGAAGCACTGCAGAGCGAGGGCTACCAGGCGTACGTGGTCGGCGGCGCCGTGCGCGATCTCCTGCTGGGCCTCAAGCCGAAGGACTTCGATGTCGCCACCGACGCGTATCCCGAGGAAGTGCACAAGCTCTTCCGGCGCTCGCGGCTGATCGGGCGGCGCTTCAAGCTCGTGCACGTGATGTTCGGCGAGGAGACCGTGGAGGTCTCGACTTTCCGCGCGCGCACCGTGACGGAGACCGACGAGCATGGCCGCGTGCTCCGCGACAACATCTACGGCACGCGCGAGGACGACTCCA
>VBDM01000324.1 GCA_005881355.1 Betaproteobacteria bacterium | reverse complement strand
TTGGATCACCGCGCCTGCGGCGCTGCTCGGGACGACGCTAATCGCCTGCGTGTTCGGCTGGATCTCCCTGCGCGCCACCGGACTGGGATTTCTGATGCTGACGCTCGCCCTCTCGCAGGTGCTCTGGGGAACCGCGTACCGCTGGGTTTCGGTCACCGACGGCGACAACGGTTTGCGGGGATTGACCCGGCCCGCGCCCTTCGGCATCAGCCTGGACGATGCGGGCTCTTTCTATTATTTCGCCCTGGCGATCACTGCAGTGGCGCTCTGGCTCATGGCGATCTTTGTCGCATCGCCCTTCGGCGCCGCGCTGCGCGGAACCCGCGACCAGTCGCGGCGCATGAGCGCGCTCGGGCACGACGTCTGGCTGATACGCTGGATCACCTTCGTCTACTCGGGGTTCTGGGGCGCGGTGTCGGGCCTGCTGTTCGTGTACTACAACAAGTACATCCATCCCGCTTCGCTCTCGATCACGGCTTCGGCGGAAGGCCTGCTGGCGGTCATCGCCGGGGGCTCCGCCACGCTCGCCGGGCCGATCGTCGGCGCCGCGATCGTCATGATCCTGAAGAACTACGTGTCCGCCTACATCGAGCGCTGGAACATGCTGCTCGGGTTCGTTTTCGTCTTCATCGTGATTTTCATGCCCGAGGGCGTCGTCCCGGGAACGCGTCGCCTGGTTGCGCAGGTGAAAAAGGCGCGGAGGAGGGCGCGGTGACGCCGGCGCTTCAGCTGCGCGAGCTGAGGAAGTCCTTCGGCGGACTGCCCGCCATGAACGGGGTTTCGCTCGACGTGATGCCCGGGGAGCGGCGGCTCATCATCGGCCCGAACGGGGCGGGGAAGACGACGCTGTTCAATCTGATCACGGGAGACCTCAAGCGCGACGCCGGGGCGATCCGGCTCTTCGGCGACGAGGTGTCGCGCCTGAAGCCGCACGAGCGCGCTCACCGCGGGCTCGCCCGCACCTACCAGATCATCACGCTGTTCCCGAAGGACTCGCTCGAGCACAACCTGGTGCTGTCGCTGCTCGGCCTGTCGAAGTCGCGCTGGGATGTCTTCAGGCCGCTCGTCCGCTACGCGGGACTGAACGAGGAATCGCTGCGCGTCCTGAAGCGGGTGGGCCTGGAGCATCTCGCCGAGCGGTCGATCGGCGAAGTATCCTACGGCGAGAAGCGCCGCCTCGAAATCGCCATGGCGCTTGCGCAAAAACCGAGGCTGCTGCTGCTCGACGAGCCGTTTGCCGGGCTGTCGCGCGAGGAGCGCGCGGCGATGAAGGACCTGATCGCGGGCATCCCGCGGGAGGTCACCGTGGTCATGATCGAGCACGACATGGACACCGCGCTCGATCTCGCCGAGAGGATCACCGTGCTGCACTACGGCAGCGTGATCGTCGAGGGCACCCGCGCCGAAGTGGTCGCCGACCCGAAGACGCGCGAGGTCTACCTCGGTGACTGAGGTCCTTTCCCTTTCGGGAATCGATGCGCTCTACGGCGAGAGCCACGTATTGCACGGCATATCCTTTTCTCTGAACGCCGGCCGGGTGCTGGCGCTGCTGGGGCGCAACGGCGCCGGCAAGACGACGTGCATGAGCGCCATCATCGGTTTCCTGCCCCCGCGCCGCGGCGAGGTCCGCCTGTTCGGCGAGCCCGTCGGAGGCCTCTCGCCCGAGACGATCTCGCGCAAGGGCGTCGGCTTCGTGCCCCAGGGCCGGCGGATTTTTTCCACGCTCACGGTGCGGGAGAACCTGGCCGTCTCCAGGCAGAAGCGGGCGGGAGCGGCGACTCCGTGGACCCTGGAGCGCGTGATCGAGCTGTTTCCCCGGCTGAAGGATAGACTGCAGCAACTGGCGGGCTCGCTTTCCGGAGGCGAGCAGCAGATGCTCGCGATCGGGCGGGCGCTCATGGGAAATCCGCGCGTGCTGCTGATGGACGAGCCCTCGGAAGGCCTCGCGCCGCTGATCGTCGCCGAAGTGGGCCGCACCATCGCGCGACTGAAGGAGGAAGGCCAGTCGATTCTCCTGGTCGAGCAGAACATCAAGCTCGCCCTGGACCTCGCCGACGAGGTCGTGATCCTCAACACCGGCCGCGTCGCGTTCAGCGGCGGGGTGGACCGGGTGCGCAAGGACCACGCCCTGATTACGCAGCACCTCGGAGTTTTCTAACCTGCCGTCCCAAAGGAACCGCTGACATGATGTTCACCTGCTTGACCCCCGGATGCACCGATCCAAGGCATCAGTACCGTTTTGCCGCGGCGGCGCGCAAAGGCCCCGTGAAGGCGGCGCGGGCGCACAAACGCTCCAGCTCGACCAAAATCGTACGCGACCGAAAGGGACGGAGCCTCCGCGTCGACATCCATTGCCACTACCTGAATCGCGACGCCGCCGCGAAGCTGGCGCACCTCAACCCGGCGCAGCACGAGCCTTCGTCGAAATTCGCGAGCGCGCTCACGCGCGAGGTCAACGTCAAGCAGATGCAGGACCGCGCGGCGAAGCTCTCCACGATCGAGGTGAGGCTCCAAGACATGGACCGCATGGGCATCGATATCCAGGCCGTGTGCCCCGCGCCAAACCAGACGTACTACTGGACCGAGCCGGGTCTGGGGCTCGAGGTCTCCCGCATGGTGAACGACCGCCTCGCGGAGATCGTGGCGAAGTGGCCCGACCGCTTCGTGGGATTGGGCACGGTGCCGCTGCAGAACGCGGAGCTGGCGGTGACCGAGCTCGAGCGCTGCGTCAAGCAGCTCGGATTGCGCGGCGTCGAGATCAACCCGAAC
>VBDM01000323.1 GCA_005881355.1 Betaproteobacteria bacterium | reverse complement strand
GCGGCGAAACCCGAGATACGCACCGGGCATACGCTGATGGCGGAGCTGGTCGCTTCCGGCGAGATCCCGCTCGCCGCGACGATCTACAACCATAATGCGGAACGGCTCGTCGTGAAGGGCGCGCCGATCAGGTGGAAGGCGCTCAAGCCCACCTTCGGGCGCCCGAACGCGATCGGGGTGGCGAAGCGGGCCCCGCATCCTCACGCCGCGCTGCTCTTTTCCGACTTCATGCTCTCGCCCCAGGGGCAAACGCTCCTGAAGGAACGAAACCGCGTCCCCTCCAGCCGCGCCGTCGATACCCATCTCAACAAGTTCCCTTTCGAGATGATCGACCCGGTGATCACGCTCGACGAGGCCGACCGGTGGGAGAAACTTTGGTCGGAGCTTTTCCTCAAAGGTCAGAAGATACAGAAGGAGGCTGAATGACGCGTTTCACCCTCATCGCAAGCCTGTTCGCTGCGGCCGCTGCCCTTCCAGCGGGCGTCTGCGGGCAGGTCAAACCGAACGCGACGGCGGCGGACGTCGGCCTCTATGCAGGTCCCGACCGCCTGCAGAAGCTGATCGAGGGCGCGAAGAAGGAGAAAGAGCTCAGCCTCTACACCTCGGCGCAGTCCGACGACATGGGGGCGCTGGTCGGCGCCTACGAGAACAAATACGGCGTCAAGGTGAACGTCTGGCGGGCGAGCTCCGAGAAGGTGCTGCAGCGCGCCATCGCCGAGGCGCGGGCCAACCGGAACAGCGTCGATATCGTCGAAACCAACGGCCCCGAAATGGAGTCGCTGCACCGCGAAAAAGTCCTGCAGAGGATCAACTCGCCGCATCACGCCGATCTCATCGCGCCGGCGCTGCGCCCGCACGGCGAGTGGGTCGGCACGCGGCTCAACGTGTTCGTCCAGGCCTACAACACCAAGGCGGTCAGGAGGGAAGAACTGCCGAAGACCTGGGAAGATCTCCTGAACCCCAAGTGGAAGGGGAAACTCGGCATCGAACAGGAGGATTCCGACTGGCTCGCGGGCATGTTCGCCGAGCTCGGCGAGGCGAAGGGCACCAGGCTTTTCAAGGAGATCGTCGCGAAGAACGGCATTTCCGTGCGCAAGGGGCATACGCTTCTCACGCAGCTCGTCGTGTCGGGGGAGGTGCCGCTCGCGCTGACCGTATACAATTACAAGGCCGAGCAGTTCAAGGGCAAGGGCGCGCCGATCGACTGGTTCTCCATCGGCACCGCGATCGCCCGGCCGAACGGAGTCGGCGTCGCGCGCCGCGCCCCGCACCCTCACGCCGCGGTGCTCTTCTACGACTTCGAGATCGGCGAGGAGGGCCAGAGGATCCTCGCGCAGCGCGATTTCGTGCCGACGAGCAAAAAGGTCGACACGCCGCTCAACAAGCTGCCGCTCAAGTTCGTCGATGCGCGCGTGACCCTCGACGAATACGACAAGTGGGTGAAGCTGTACGAGGAGATTTTCGGCAAGGGGCAATAATCGACGGAGCAGGCCTATGGGCAAGGAATCGCACTACAGCAGCAAGAAGGACCGCGTCTTCGTGCGCGGCATACAGGGACAGTACAGCCTGAAGGACGAGCTGGCGCGCCTGCGCAGCCTCCCGCGCGTTATCAAGGGCAAGGACCTCCTCTTCAACGACGGGCCGCAGTCCTTCAGCAAGCACTTCATCGAGCCGGTGGACGGCATGACGCAAACGCTGCACGTGCACCTGGAGGAATACGGCCCGGGCGGCCGGACGCAAAAGCACGGCCACGTGAACGAGGCGGCGTTCTACATCCTCGACGGCAAGGGCTACGAGGTCCACGACGGCGTGCGCTACGACTGGTCGGCCGGCGACGTCGCGATCGTCCACATGAACTGCGTGCACCAGCACTTCAACGCTGACCCGGTGAAGCCCGCGCGCGCTCTTGTCATGAAACCGAAACCGATGATCCTGTTCATGAACCTGATGTTCCAGCAGACCGTCGTCCCGCGGCCCAAGGAGCCCACGCCCGAGGGCGCCGGGTTCGTACCGCGGCATTTCGAGGAAAACTACAACCAATGACGGCGTTCGGGACCGGAAGCTCAAGGAAAGGAGTTGCACATGGCCTGGGGTGAATCGAAAGCCTGGATGCGCGGGAGCGCGCACCAGAAGCTCTATCAGAGCCTGCTGGAGAACGCGATTGCCGCGCCGGCGAGGAACGCCAAGCGCAGGAAGATCCTGCATCCGGAGGACATGCCCTGGGAGCTGTCGCGCCAGGGCCTGCTCAAGCACCTGTTGAACGAGCAGATGAACACGCGCATGGAGACGGTGGACGCCTACATGCAGATCATTCCGCCGGGCAGCCGCTCGGG
>VBDM01000322.1:2647-3748 GCA_005881355.1 Betaproteobacteria bacterium | reverse complement strand
GGCGAGGACCATGAGCGCGGTCACCGCGACCGCGATGATGAGGCTCTGGCCGATGTTGAGGAGGCCGAGCGAGGCTTCGTTCTTGACGGCGGCCGATTCGTAGCTCTGAAGGTTGTCGTCGTAGCGGCGCGCCTCGTACTCCTCGTTGTTGAAGTACTTCACCGTCTCGTAGTTGAGCAGGCTGTCGATCGCGCGGGTGTTGGCCCTCGAATCCAGCTCGTTCGCGCGGCGGCGGATCTCCATGCGCCACTCGGTGATCGTTACGGTGAACGCTATGTATACGGCCACCGCCGCGAAGGTCACCGCGGCGAAGCGCCAGTCGAACTTGGCGAGCAGGATCGCCGCGACCAGGCCGAACTCGAGCAGCACCGGGATGATCGAGAACAGCATGTAGGACAGCAGCGTCGAGATGCCGCGGGTGCCGCGCTCGATGTCGCGCGACACGCCGCCGGTCTGGCGCTCCAGGTGAAAGCGCAGGGACAGGCTGTGCATGTAGCGGAACACCGTGAGGGCAACGCGGCGGATCGCGCGCTGCGTGACGCGCACGAACACCAGGTCGCGAAGCTCGGCGAAGAGCGTCGTCGAGAACCGCAATATCCCGTAGGCCGCGAGCAGCGCGAGAGGCAGGACAAGAACGGCGGTCTGCGCGTCGAGCGAGTCGACGACTTCCTTCAGGATGAGCGGCACGCCGACGTTGGCGAGCTTGGCGCCGATCAGGAACGCGAGCGCGATACCGACCCGGAAGCGAAACTCCCAGAGATAGGGAAGCAGCATCCCGAGTGCGCGCCATTCGCTGCGCCGCCTGGGCGCGGCGGAACTCCTGAGCGGCGCGGGCAAGGCAAAGCTGCGGTGATCGTGGGCCATGGAGGATCGTCATGTTACATGGGGACGGGCGCGGACAGAGCAAGTGCCGGCGCGCGGCGCCTGCCGCCGTGCCACGCGCGCCCCGAGCAGCGTATCATGGAGCATTGCGTTTGAGCGTCACGCCTAGAACATTCAGGAGCACCCATGTCCCTCGCTGTCTGGATCGCCGCAATCGTCGTCGCGTCGTTTGCACTCGCGTTTCTGAATGCGCCCGGCTGGGCCTGGCTCGCCGCCGGC
>VBDM01000322.1:0-2560 GCA_005881355.1 Betaproteobacteria bacterium | reverse complement strand
TCGGATGGTACCGGGCCATCCTGCCGCCGATGTCGCAGACCGAGCGCGAAGCGATCGAGGCCGGAACGGTGTGGTGGGACGGCGAGCTCTTCTCGGGCAACCCGGACTGGCGCAAGTTCCTCGCCTTCCCCTCGCCGAAGCTGAGCGCCGAAGAGCTCTCGTTCCTCGACAACGAGACCGAGCAGCTCTGCGCCATGGCGAACGACTGGGAGACCACGCAGATCTACCAGGACCTGCCGCCGCACGTCTGGCAGTTCATCAAGGACAAGGGCTTTCTCGGGATGATCATCCCGAAAAAATACGGCGGCAAGGAATTCTCCGCCTACGCGCATTCGCAGGTCGTCACCAAGCTCGCGACGCGCTGCAGCGCGGCCGCCGTGACGGTCATGGTCCCGAATTCCCTCGGCCCGGCGGAGCTGCTGCACCGCTACGGCACTGATGAGCAGAAGGACCATTACCTCCCGCGGCTCGCCAAAGGCCTCGAGATTCCCTGCTTCGCGCTCACCAATCCGCACGCCGGGTCGGACGCAGCTTCGATCCCCGATTCCGGAATCGTCTGCAAGGGCACGTGGGAAGGAAAAGAAACGCTCGGCATGCGCGTCACCTGGGAGAAGCGCTACATCACGCTGGGACCCGTCGCGACGCTGCTCGGCCTCGCGTTCCGGCTCTACGATCCGGACCACCTTCTAGGGGACAAGGAAGACATCGGCATAACCTGCGCCCTGGTGCCGACCTCGACGCCCGGCGTCAACATCGGCCGCCGCCACTTTCCGCTGAACGCGGTGTTCCAGAACGGTCCGAACTGGGGCAAGGACGTGTTCATGCCGATCGACTGGACCATCGGCGGGGCGAAGATGGCCGGCCAGGGCTGGAGGATGCTGATGGAGTGCCTCGCTGCGGGCCGCTCGATCTCGCTGCCCTCGACATCCTGCGGCTACAGCAAGCTCGCGGTGCGCGCGACCGGCGCGTATGCCCGGGTTCGCAGCCAGTTCAAGACGGCGATCGGCAAGTTCGAGGGCGTCGAGGAGGCGCTCGCGCGCATGGGCGGCAACTGCTACATGATGGAAGCCGCTCGCATCCTCACGGTCTCGGCGGTCGACATGGGCGAGAAGCCTTCGGTCGTCTCCGCCATCGTCAAGTACCATCTCACCGAGCGCGGCCGCGCCGTGGTGAATGACGCGATGGACATCCTCGGAGGCAAGGGCATCTGCCTCGGACCCAACAACTTCATGGGGCGCGTGTACCAGCAGGTGCCGATCGCGATCACCGTCGAGGGCGCGAACATCCTGACTCGCAGCCTCATCATCTTCGGCCAGGGAGCGATCCGCTGCCATCCGTTCGTGCTGAAAGAGATCGAGGCGACGCGCGAGCCCGACCGCCGCAAGGCGGTGCGCGACTTCGACGCCGCTCTGTTCGGCCACATGCGCTTCGCTCTTTCGAACGGCGTGCGCGCGCTCCTCATGGGAGTCCTCACGTCGGCGTGGGTTCGGGTTCCTGGTGAGGTGGCGCCCGAGGCGCGCCGTTACTATCAGAAGGTCACGCGATTTTCCTCCGCGTTCGCTTTCCTGTCCGACGTCTCCATGCTGGTGCTGGGCGGCGGTCTCAAGCGCCGCGAGAAGCTCTCCGCGAGGCTGGGCGACGTGCTCTCCTGCCTCTATCTCGTTTCGGCCGCGCTCAAGCGCTACGAGTGCCAGGGAAGGCAGGCCGCCGACCTGCCGCTCCTCGAATGGTCGGTGTGGGACGCGATGTTCAACGCGCAGAACGCGATCGAGGGAGTGATCTCCAACTACCCGAGCCGGGTGGTGGCGTGGTTCCTGCGGCGCATCATCTTCCCGCGCGGCCGCGACTACGTGGTGCCCTCCGACCGGCTGGGGCACGAGGTGGCGCGCCTCCTGATCGCGCCTTCGGCCGCGCGCGACCGGCTCACCGCGGGAGCGTATGTTTCGAAGAGCGAGACCGATCCGCTCGGCTGCCTCGAAGCCGCGCTGGAGGCGGCGATCAAGGCCGAGGCGGTCGAGCAGAAGATCCGCGCCGCACAGAAGTCGGGGACGATCCAGGGCAAGGGGCCCGAGGATCTGGCCCAGGCGGCTGCGGCGGCGAACGTGATCACAGCCGAGGAACGATCGATTCTCAAGCGCGCGGCGCAGCTGCGCGACGAGGTGATCCGCGTCGACCACTTCCCGCAGGACTTGGGCCTGTCGGAAGCCATCCGGCCGGTCCAGCCGCAGCGCGCGGCCGCATAAAGCCAGAAAATCCGCAGGGAACGAGGACCCGTTCAGGAAATTCCTCTCTGTGTCCCCGGTGATCCCAGGAAAGTGACTTTGGAGGCCGCGGTGAACAAGCCGATCTACATCATAGACGGCGTGCGCACGCCGTTCCTGAAATCGCGCAACAGGCCGGGGCCGTTCGCGGCGAGCGATCTCGCCACCGCCGCCGGCAAGGCGCTGCTCGTGCGGCAGCCCTTCGCCCCGACCGAGCTCGACGAAGTCATACTCGGCTGCGCCGCGCCCTCGGTGGACGAGGTGAACATCGGCCGTGTCGCGGCGCTGCGCATGGGCTG
>VBDM01000320.1 GCA_005881355.1 Betaproteobacteria bacterium | reverse complement strand
AGCTCGGAGATTCCACGCCCGCAGCCGACCCGATTCACGGGAAGACCACGCGGGATCGAAGTGAGCGCCGAGTCGGTGCGCTCGCAGCTCGGCGACGGGACGATGTTTCTGCTCGACGCTCGCGCGCCCGACCGCTTCCGCGGCATGAACGAGACGATCGATCCCGTCGGCGGCCGCATTCCCGGCGCGCTCAACCGCTACTACCGCGACAATCTCGACCCGGGCGGCCGCTTCAAGGCGCCGGAGGTGCTCAAGGCGGAGTTCGACGCCCTGCTCGGCTCGGCGAGCCCTGGCGAAGTGGTGAGCTACTGCGGCTCAGGCGTATCCGCGTGCCACAACCTCCTCGCGATGGAGCTCGCGGGACTGCGCGGCGCGCGCCTGTATCCCGGATCCTGGAGCGAGTGGAGCGCCGACCCATCGCGCCCGATCGCCACGGGAGAACCGCGCGCAGGAGAGCGATGAGCTCAGCCCTGCTCGCCGATACGATCCTCGTCGTCCATGCCCTGTTCGTCGTGTTCGTGGTCGGGGGCTTCGCCCTGATCCTCGCCGGCGCGCGGCGCTGGAGCTGGGTCCGCAACCGCACTTTCCGCGCGCTCCATCTCGCGGCGATCGCGTTCGTCACCGCCGAGGCGCTGCTCGGCATCACCTGCCCGCTGACGATCTGGGAAGACATGTTCCGGGCCGCCGGACCCGGGCAGCGGAGCTTCATCGGCCGCTGGGTGGCGCGCCTGCTCTACTACGATTTTCCCGAGTGGGTGTTCGCTACGGCGTATTGCGCTTTCGCGCTCGCGGTGCTCTGGGCCTGGCGCGCGATCCCGCCGCGAGCACGCGCGAATAAGGCGCTATGATTCCAGTTGCACCGAAATCCTCCGATGAAGCCCTACCTCGATCTCATGCGCCACGTGCTCGAGCACGGTCACAGAAAGACCGACCGAACGGGCACCGGCACGCTGTCGACGTTCGGCTGGCAGATGCGCTTCGACCTCGCCGGCGGCTTCCCGCTTCTCACCACCAAGAAGGTCCACCTCAAGTCCATCGTCTACGAGCTGCTGTGGTTCCTGAAGGGCGACACCAACGTGCGCTGGCTGCAGCAGCACGGCGTCACCATATGGGACGAATGGGCGGACGCGAAGGGCGAGCTCGGGCCGGTGTACGGATCGCAGTGGCGCAGCTGGCCTTCGCCGGACGGGAGCGCGATCGACCAGATCGCGCAGGTGTTGAAATCGATCCGCACGCGGCCCGATTCTCGCCGCCACATCGTCACCGCCTGGAACCCCGCCGAGATCGACAAGATGAAGCTGCCGCCCTGCCACGTCCTGTTTCAGTTCTACGTGGCCGACGGACGGCTTTCCTGTCAGATGTACCAGCGCAGCGCCGACATTTTCCTCGGCGTGCCCTTCAACATCGCCTCCTATGCGCTGCTGACGCTGATGGTGGCGCAGGTCTGCGACTTGAAGCCCGGGGAATTCGTGCACACGCTGGGCGACGCGCATCTCTACCTCAACCATCTCGAACAGGCGAAGGAGCAGCTGCTGCGCCCGCCGCGGCCGCTGCCGCGCATGCGGCTCAATCCCAAAGCGCAGGATCTCTTCGGCTTCCGCTACGAGGATTTCACGCTCGAGGGCTACGATCCGCACCCCGCGATCAGAGCCCCGATCGCGGTGTGAGCCCCTCGCCCAACGGTCGCAGAAGGGCCGCCGGCGTCGCCTTGGTCGCGAGCGCCGGCGGCGGGCTGAGCGGCGCCGGAGCCCCGTTGATGGGAACGCCCAGGAAAGCGCGCTGGAGCTCCTTTCCCGAAGCATCGCGGTAGACCAGCTCGTTCGTGTCGAAATCGTACTCGGGGTGGCGGGCGTCATTCCACTGGTTCAGGAAGACCATGTAGAAGGGCACGAACAGCCCATGGCGCGGCTCGCCGTGCTGCAGGGCGAACACGTACTCGGGCTGCTGCCTCACCTCGAACCCGCTGTGGCAGTGCTGCACCCAGACGTAATCGCCGAGCACGACGAGCTTCCAGAACGGCTCCTCCTCGTAGAACTTGAGCTTCACCTTCTTGCCGAACCTGCGTAGTCCCGAGAGATACCCGATGCTCGCCTCGATCTCGGTGTGCAGCGTGAGCACCGTGGTCTCGGGCGGCAGGGAGTCGGCGCGCTTGCGCAGCCCCTTGCCGACCGGATTGACCAGCATGACGCGGATCTCGTAGGCCTTCTCCAGCGCCTCGCGCACCAGGCTGGACGGGTCGACGAAGGTATCGTGCCCGGTGACGCTCAGGATGAACGCGTCGCGCGGGGCCGGAAGCCGCTTTACCAGCGCGCGCTCGCGCCGGCGCGACAGCCAGCCGGTTCCGGCGTTGCGCGCGTACACCAGGGACGCGAGCTTCGCCGTCACCACTTTCTGCCGGTTGTCCCCACCGACGCGAGGCCGAGCTCCGTCGCGAGCAGCAGGTTGGCGTCGCCTTCGACCCTCGGCCACCACTGGTTCAGGATGTAGCTCGCGGCCTGCGGCAGCGAAAACGCGACGGCGATCGCAAGCAGGGTGACGACGCCGTGCGAGAGAATCTGCCGCAGACTGAGCCACAGGCTGTGCATGGTGTCCCGGGTGGATTGTCCTCGCCGAAGCGCCGCCCGCCTGGGCGAGCGCCCGACAGGTCACCGGCGCGATTCCTGCTCGTTCCGGCCGCAGCGGGAAACGATTGAATCCAGGGTGCGGATCGACACGGCCTCGAGCGCGCCGCCGAGACCAACCGCCTCTCGCGCTTCGGCCAGAGCTTCGTCGTAACGGCCGAGATCCGCGAGCGTTTGCGCAAGGTTGTTGTGCGCCGCCGAAG
>VBDM01000319.1 GCA_005881355.1 Betaproteobacteria bacterium | reverse complement strand
AGCGCCGCCATGGCGGGCGCGCCGCCCTGAAACGGCACGTGCACGGCGTCGAAGCCGGCGAGCTTCCTGAAAAGCTCGGCCGTGAGGTACACGTGCGTGCCTACGCCCGCTGTCCCGTAGTTGAGCGCGCCGGGTTTCGATTTTGCGAGCGCGATCAGGTCCGCGATCGAGTTGGCGGGCAGCGTGGGCCGCGCGATCACCGTGAGCGGGCTGCTCAGGATCGGCGCGATCGCCGCGAAATTCTTCTCGGGGTCGATCTTCGGATTCGCGAACATGTGCGGCGCGACCGCGAGCGAGCTCACGCTGCCCAGAAGCAGCGTGTAGCCGTCGGGCGCGGCCTTCGCCACCGCTTCCGAGCCGAGCAGGCCGCCGACCCCCGGCCGGTTCTCGATGACGACCGGCTGGCCGAGGCCCTCGGAGAATTTCTGGACGACGACGCGCGCGACGCTGTCGCTCGATCCGCCCGGCGGGAACGGGACGACCAGGCGGATCGCTCGGTTTGGGTAGGTCTGAGCGTGCAGCGCGAGCGCGCACGCCGTCGCCGCGATGAATGCTGTAAGGCGAATCGCGCGCTTCATGAAACGAGCCGACGGAAATGCGCGTCCATTCGCGCCGCGTCCGGCTCGCGCCCCGTGAAGAGCTTGAAGCCGCGCAACGCCTGGCCGACGCTCATGTGCCCGCCGTCGGCGGTGGCGCAGCCGATGCGCCCGGCGGCCTTCAGCAGTTCCGTTTCCAGCGGAAAATAGACGATCTCCGATACCCACAGCTCGGGCCGCAATAGCGAAGCGGGCAGCGGCAGGCCCGGCAGCTTGTCCATTCCCGTCGGGGTCGCATGAATCAGGCCGGTGGCACCCTCCATTGCCGCCGCGATATCTCCGACGGCGCTCGCCCGCCCCGCTTCGTGGATGGAATTCATGCGCTCCGCCAGGGCGGAGGCGCGCGACGCATCCGGGTCCAGGATCAGCAGCTTGGCGGCGCCGAGACGCAGCACTTCGTAGGCGATCGCCGATCCTGCGCCGCCCGCGCCCAGCAGCACGACACGGCCGAGGTCGGCTTGTGGAAGCGCGCGGCGAAAGCCCCAGCTCCAGCCCCATCCATCCGTGTTGTGCCCGATCAGCCGATCACCCGCGCGAATCACGGTGTTGACCGCCCCGATGGATCGCGCCTCCTCCGAGAGCGAATCGAGAAGCGGGATCACGGACTGCTTGCACGGATGGGTGATGTTCAGCCCGGCGAATCCCATGATGCGGGCCGCCTCTATGAGCCCGGGCAAAGCCTCGACCCCGCGGCTCGAGCCGTCCAGGTCGATGAGCTGGTAGTGCACGCGAATACCGTGGTGCCGCGCCTCCTCCTCCTGCAATGCCGGGGCGAGCGAGCGCTGAATGCCCGCGCCGATCAGCCCGAGGAGCACTTTCCTCACTGCTTGCGGAGCTTGCCGAGCTCGGCCTGCAGCGCGGCGACGGTCCCGGAGCCGACGATCTCCGAGTGCTTCGCGATCACCGCCTTCATCGCCTCGCGGAACTTGGCGAGCTCGGCCGCCGACAGCTCCGTGACCTGCATGCCGTTCCTCTTCAGGTTTTCCAGCGCGGTGGTTGCCGCGTCGCGCGAGACCTGGCGCTGATATTTCCCGGCTTCGACCCCGGCGTCGATCAGAAGCTTCCTGTCCGCGGCGCTCAGCGTGTCCCAGACCTTCTTGCTGAAGATCAACGACTGCGGGTTGTACTGGTGATTGCTCAGCACGATGTGTTTTTGCACCTCATAGAGCTTGTTGGCGCTGATCACCGTCGCCGGGTTTTCCTGCCCGTCGATCGCCTTCTGATCGAGCGCGGCGTACACCTCGGGGAAGGGAAGCGGCGTCGGGTTGGCGCCGAGCGCCTTGACCCAGTCGACGTTGATCGCGTTGGGGATCACGCGCAGCTTCAGCCCGGCGATGTCGTCGACCTTGTGGATCGAGCGCCTGCTGTTGGTGATGTTGCGAAAACCCAGCTCCCAGTAGGCAAGGCCCACGATTCCCTTGGCTTCGAGCTTCTGGTGCATCATCTTGCCGAAGGGCCCGTCGACGATCGCGTCCGCTTCCTTCGGGTTCGCGAACATGAACGGGAAGTCGTAGACCCCGAACTC
>VBDM01000318.1 GCA_005881355.1 Betaproteobacteria bacterium | reverse complement strand
CCGGCTCGGCCACTTTCTCCGCCAATCACATGGCGACCGAGCGCCTCTCCAAGCTCGCCGGCGTCAAAATCACCTACGTGCCGTTCAAGGGCACGGGCGACCTGGTGGCGTCGGTAGCCGGCGGGCATGTGAGCGGCGCGATGAGTTACCTGCCCTTCGCGATCCAGCAGAAAGGCAAGATGCGAATGCTCGCGGTCGCCACCGAGCAGCGCCACCCGGTATTCCCCGACACGCCGACCTTCCGGGAGCTCGGCTTCAACTGGGTCGACGGCGCCTACCGCGGCGTCGCCGTGCCCAAGCCCACGCCGCGGGACATCCAGAAGAGACTCTCCGACATCATGTACGACATCAACCAGGACCCCGCGATGCGCAAGCAGCTCACCGACGGCGGCTTCGACCTGATCGACATCACGCTCGAGAAAATGCCCGCCTTCCTCGCCGAAAAGAGCCGCGCCTACATCGAGGACGCGAAGGCCGCGGGGCTCGAGAAGGAATGCATGGGAAAAAACGACCGTCGTAGCGCGCGCCGTGCGCACGCACCGGCGCGAATGACGCGCGTGTGCGGCACGCTGCTGCTCGCGTCTCTTGGCGCGGGTGCATTCGCGCAGGGCTATCCTTCGCAGCCGGTCAAAATCCTCCTGCCGTACGCGGCGGGCGGCGTCGCCGACATCACGGCGCGAGTGCTCGCCCAGAAGCTCTCCGGGTCGCTCGGCCAGCAGGTCATCATCGACAACCGGCCGAGCGCCGGCCAGATCGTCGCCACGGAGGCCGCGATGAGAGCCGAGCCCGACGGCTACACGCTGCTGTGGCTCAACCAGGGGCACGCGGTCAGCACGTCGCTGTTCAAGTCGCTGCCTTACGATCCGGTCCGTGATTTCGCGCCGATCTCGACCGTCGGTTTCTTCGGGCTCGCGCTGCTCGTGAACTCCGAGTCGCCCTACAGATCGGTGAAAGACTTGATCGCCGCCGCGAAGGCCAGCCCCGGCAAATTCAACGTCGGCACGACCAGCATCGGCGGCACCCAGTTCATCGCCGCGGAGCTGTTCAAATCGATGGCGGGTCTGGAATTCCAGACCGTGCCCTTCAAGGCGACCCCCGGCATCATCACCGCGGTGAAGGGGAACGACCTGCACGCCATGGTCGAAATCCTCGCGCCCGTCATCCCGCATATCAAGAGCGGGAGCCTGAGGGCGCTCGGAGTCACCTTCGATCACCGCTTCGCCGGCCTGCCCGACGTGCCGACGATCGCCGAGGCCGGCGTGCCCGGCTACGAGGCCTCGGCGTGGAACGGCGTCGCCGCGCCGGCGAAGGCGCCGAAGGCGGTCATCGAGCGCCTCAACCGCGAAATCCACGCGGCCGTCGCCGCGCCCGAGGTGAAGCAGCGCCTGCAGGAACTGGGCGTGGATGCGCGCGCGAGCTCGCCGGAGGCCATGCGCGAGCTTCTCGTCTCCGAGACCGCCAAGTGGAAAACGGTCGTCGAAAGGGCGAAAATCGAAAAACAATGAACCTCCCCTCCGCCCCGGATCTCGTCGCCGACGCGAAGCGCGGCTACCCGGATCTCCACGAGCACCTCGAGGAATTGCGGCGCCGCGGCCTCCTGCTCACCGTCGACCGGCCGGTCGACAAGGACGCGGAGCTGCACCCGCTGGTGCGCTGGCAGTTCGTCGGCGGCATGGACGAGGCCGAGAGGAAGGCGTTCCTCTTCACGAGCATCACCGACGGCCGCGGCCGCAAATACGACATCCCGGTCGTGGTCGGCGCGATCGCCGCGAATCGCGCGATCTACTCGGTCGGCATGGGCGCCCCCTTGAGCGAAATCCAGGCCAAGTGGGACCACGCGATCGCCCATCCGATTCCGCCGCGCGTGGTCGAGCGCGCGGTGTGCCACGAAGTCGTCCATGAACGCGAAGCGCTGCAAGGCGAAGGCAACGGCCTCGACCGCCTGCCGATCCCGATCTCGACGCCGGGGTTCGACTCGGCGCCCACCCTCACCGCGACCAACGTCATCACGCGCGACCCCGAGACTGGCGTGCAGAACATGGGCACCTACCGCGCCGCGCTGAAGGCGCCCGACCGGCTAGTCGTGCGCATGGCGACGCGAGTCGGCGGGGCGGGCGGCTACCTGCACTACGTCAAGTATCAGAAGCTCGGGAAGAAGACCATGCCCTGCGCGATCGTCCTGGGCTGCCCGCCTTACGTCGCCTTCATGGGACCGCAGAAGCTTCCCGTCGGCGTGGACGAGTTCACCGTAGCCGGCGGCCTTGCCGGCGCGCCGATCAACGTCGTGCGCGCGAAGACCGTCGACCTGCTCATACCCGCCGAATCCGAAGTGGTCATCGAAGGCCTGATCGACACCGAGTACTGCGAGCCCGAGGCGCCTTTCGGAGAATCGCACGGGCACGTGGCGCTCGAGGAATACAACATGCCGATGCGGATCACCGCGATCACGCACCGGAGGAACCCGATCATTCCCTCCTACATCAGCCAGGTGACGCCTTCGGAGTCGAGCGTCATCAAGCGCGTCGCCTACGAGCCGCTGTACCTCGCGCACCTGCGCGAGGCGCTCGGCATCCGCGGCGTGAAAAAGGTTTCGCTGCACGAGCCGCTCACTGGCCTGCTGCGCGTCCAGGTGATCACGCTCGAAAAGGGCGCGCCGCGCACCGAGGTCTGGCGCGCGCTCTACGGCGCCGCTTACTTCAAGGCCGACATGGGCAAGATCACGATCGCCGTGAACGAGGACATCGACCCGGACAACGCCGACGCGATCTTCTGGGCGATGCCGTACCGCATGAACCCGGTCGAGGATGTGCGGATGCTCCCGCACCGCGGCCAGGGCCACGGCCCCAAGCGCGAGCACGGCCAGGAAGAGGACTCGACACTGCTGATGGACGCCACCATGAAAAGCGACATGCCGCCGCTGGCGCTCCCCAAAAAAGAATACATGGAGCGCGCGAAGAAACTCTGGGAAGACCTCGGGCTGCCCAAGCTGCGCCCGCAGTCGCCGTGGTTCGGCTATTCGCTGGGTGACTGGCTGCCGCAGTGGGACGATGCGGCCAAGCGCGCGGTCGAAGGCCGCTACATCGAGAACGGCAGGATCAGCGAGAAGCAGCGAAAGAAAGGCGTCAAGCCCGAAACCAAGTTCCGGCCGGAGTAATCCTGAATCCGTCGCCGGTTTTCAAAAAGGGGGTCGATATGCTCGCGAAGTCTCTTCACGTATTGTCTGGTG
>VBDM01000316.1 GCA_005881355.1 Betaproteobacteria bacterium | reverse complement strand
CGCTCGGGAGCCTGTGCACGCTGAAGGGCAAGCACGCGGCCCTGTCCCCCGAAGAGCGGTTCGCGATCGAGTGCAAGCAGGGGCGCGCGATCTACGGCGTCGAGATGAAGATCGTCGACGGCGAAGGGCGCGAGCTGCCGCGCGACGGCAAGGCGTTCGGCGACCTTCTGGTGCGCGGGCCGTGGGTGCTGCGCGAGTACTTCAAGGACGAGGGCGGCAGCTCCTTGCGCGGCGGATGGTTTTCCACGGGCGACGTCGCCACGATCGACGCGGACGGCTACATGCAGATCACCGACCGCTCGAAGGACGTGATCAATTCGGGCGGCGAATGGATCAGCTCGATCGAGCTGGAAAACATCGCGGTGGCGCATCCGGCGGTCGCGGAAGCCGCGGTCATCGGAGTGCGCCACCCGAAGTGGGGCGAGCGGCCGCTCGTGATCGCGGTCAGGAAGCCCGGCGCGAGCCTCACGCGCGAGGAGCTGCTCAGGCACTACGAGGGCAAGGTGGCGAAGTGGTGCATGCCCGACGACGTGACCTTCGTCGAGCAGCTGCCGCACACCGCCACCGGGAAGCTCCTGAAAACGAAGCTGCGGCAGGACTTCGGCGGATACAAGCTGCCGGGCGCGTGAGCGGGCCGGAGACCGGAATACGCGGGCGCAGAGGCTGTTTACCGGTTGCAGCCGGGTAGCCCGAAGCGCAGAATTAGCCGGTCCGCGAAAGCCATGACCACCCCGTTTCACCAGTCCCGCCGCGATTTCCTCAAGGTTTCCACCGCAGTCGGCGGCGGCCTCGCGCTCCAGCTGGCGATCCCCGCGCCGGTCCTCGCCCAGGCGGCAGCGAAAGGAAAAGGCCCTGAACTGACGGCCTGGATCGTCGTCAACCCCGACAGCAGCGTAGTGATCCGCGTGGCGCGCTCGGAGATGGGGCAGGGCAGCTCGACCGGGCTTCCGATGCTGGTCGCGGAGGAGCTCGAGTGCGACTGGAGAAAGGTCCGCATCGAATTCGTCTCCACGAGCGAGCAGCTTCGCCGCAACCGCGCATGGGGCTCGATGGCCACCGGCGGAAGCCGCTCGATCCGGGACTCGCAGGAATATTTGCGCCGCGCCGGCGCCACCGCGCGCGAGATGCTCCTCGCCGCCGCGGCGCAGAGATGGAAGGTGCCCGGGTCCGAATGCGACGCCGAGAACGGCGTAATCATCCACAGGCCGTCGCGCAGGAGACTGCGATTCGGCCAGGTGGCTCAAGGCGCCTCGAAGCTCGAGCCGCCCGGCGAAGTGAAGCTGAAGGATCCGAGGGACTGGAATCTCATCGGAAAATCGGCGAACCGTCTCGACATCCCCGACAAGGTGACCGGCAAGCCGCTCTTCGGCATCGACGTGCAGCTCCCCGGCATGGCGTATGCCGCCATCGCGCAGTGCCCGGTGTTCCGCGGCAGGCTGCGCAGCGTCGCCGACGAGAGGATCCTGGGCGCGCGCGGCCTCATCAAGGTGGTGAAGCTCGAGGACGCCGTCGCGGTGGTCGCCGACAACTGGTGGCGCGCGAACCGGATGCTGAAGACCCTGCCGATCGAGTGGGACGCCGGTCCCGACGGCGGCGCCTCGACTGCGAGCATCCGGGAGTTCGTCCGCTTCGGCCTGGAGGACACGAGCGTGCCGGTGGCGCGCGACGAAGGCGACGTCGAGGCGGCCTTCGCCGCCGCCGCAAAAGTGATCGAGGCCGAGTACTACGCGCCCTTCCTGAACCACGCGCCGCTCGAGCCGATGAACTGCACGGCGCTCGTGGAAGGCGGCCGCGTCGAGGTCTGGGCGCCGACGCAGAACGCCGAAGCCACGCACGCGACCGCCGCCGCGACGGCGGGCGTTCCCCTCGAAAACGTCGACGTGCGCCTCACGCACCTGGGCGGCGGCTTCGGGCGGCGCGGCTTCCAGGATTACACGCGCCAGGCGGTGGCGATAGCGAAGGCCGTCGAAGGCACGCCGGTGAAGCTCCTGTGGTCGCGTGAAGAGGACATGCAGCACGACTACTACCGCCCCATGACCCTGATGCGATTCAAGGCCGGCCTCGACGCGGCCGGCAACCTCACCGCCTGGCGCATCCGCGACGCGAGCCACTCGATCCTGGCGGGGGTGCGGCCGCAGGACATCAAGGAAGGCGTCGACCGGCACGCGCTCGGCGGCATCGTCGATCTGCCCTACGGCGTGCCGAACCTGCGAATCGAGTTCGCGATGAGGAACAGCCACGTGCCGGTCGGCTTCATGCGCACGGTGTTTCACTCGCAGAACCCCTTCATGCGCGAGTGTTTCGTCGACGAGATGGCGCACGCGGCGGGCAAGGACCCGTACGAATTCCGCCGCGCCCTGCTGCAGGCGAAGCCCAAGGACCTCGGCGTGCTCGACGCCGCCGCCAAAGCCTCGGGGTGGGGGTCGCCGCTCGCGGCGGGCGCGCACCGCGGCATCGCGGTGCAGGATTCGCACGGGAGCTATGCCGCGGCGGTGTTCGAGGTATCGGTGAGCGGTGCGGGCGAGCTCGACATCCGGCGCGTCGTGGTGGCGGTCGATCCGGGCCACGTGGTGAATCCGGATTCGGCGGAGGCGCAGGTGCAGAGCTGCGTCGCCTACGGGCTCACCTCGGTCCTGTGGGGCGAGATCACCCTGAGCCAAGGCCGCGTCGAGCAATCCAACTTCCACGACTACCGCATCATGCGCCTCGCCGAGATGCCGAAGAATATCGAGGCGGTGCTCGTCCCGAGCGGCGGGTTCTGGGGCGGGATGGGCGAGACGCCGCTCGCGCCGCTCGCCCCGGCGCTGTGCAACGCGATCTTCGCGGCGACCGGCAAGCGCATCCGCTCGCTCCCGCTCTCGAACCAGGGTCTGCGCCTCGTTTGATGGGGTAAACTGAGCGAATTCCGGGAAGCCATTATCACGGTCTGCATCGGACAAGCCAAAGGAGATTCCAGATGATCGAATTCACCGTCAACGGCAGGAAGCGCAGCGCCGACGTCGAGCCCGAGATGCCCTTGCTCTGGGTGCTGCGGGACGTGCTCGACGTGAAAGGACCCAAATACGGCTGCGGCATCGCGCAATGCGGCGCCTGCACGGTGCATCTGAACGGCGAGCCGGTGCGCTCCTGCTCGGTGCCGGCGTCGGCGGCCGCGGGCCAGAACGTGCTCACCATCGAGGGGCTTGCGCAGCGCGGCCGCATGCATCCGGTGCAGAAGGCCTGGATCGACCACCAGGTGCCGCAATGCGGCTACTGCCAGTCGGGCCAGATCATGGCGGCGGTGGCGCTCTTGAAGAAGAATCCCAATCCGAGCGACCGCGACATCGACGCGGCGATGACCAACCTGTGCCGCTGCGGCACCTACGCGCGCATCCGCACCGCGATCCACGCCGCGGCGCAGTCGATGAAGCCGGCGAAGGCATAGGGGGCGGCCATGAAAACCGCATTCACGCCCTCCCGCAGGAAGTTCCTCCAGCAATCCGCCGCGATCGGCGGCGGGCTCACTTTCGGCTTCCATGTCCCCGAAGCGCTCGCGCAAAGGAGCGACGCTCCAGGGGCCGAAATGAACGCCTGGGTCGTCATCCGGCCCGACGACACCGTGATCATCCGCTACGCCCGCGCGGAGATGGGGCAGGGCAGCTCGACCGGGCTTCCGATGCTGGTCGCGGAGGAGCTCGAGTGCGACTGGAGAAAGGTCCGCATCGAATTCGTCTCCACGAGCGAGCAGCTTCGCCGCAACCGCGCATGGGGCTCGATGGCCACCGGCGGAAGCCGCTCGATCCGGGACTCGCAGGAATATTTGCGCCGCGCCGGCGCCACCGCGCGCGAGATGCTCCTCGCCGCCGCGGCGCAGAGATGGAAGGTGCCCGGGTCCGAATGCGACGCCGAGAACGGCGTAATCATCCACAGGCCGTCGCGCAGGAGACTGCGATTCGGCCAGGTGGCTCAAGGCGCCTCGAAGCTCGAGCCGCCCGGCGAAGTGAAGCTGAAGGATCCGAGGGACTGGAATCTCATCGGAAAATCGGCGAACCGTCTCGACATCCCCGACAAGGTGACCGGCAAGCCGCTCTTCGGCATCGACGTGCAGCTCCCCGGCATGGCGTATGCCGCCATCGCGCAGTGCCCGGTGTTCCGCGGCAGGCTGCGCAGCGTCGCCGACGAGAGGATCCTGGGCGCGCGCGGCCTCATCAAGGTGGTGAAGCTCGAGGACGCCGTCGCGGTGGTCGCCGACAACTGGTGGCGCGCGAACCGGATGCTGAAGACCCTGCCGATCGAGTGGGACGCCGGTCCCGACGGCGGCGCCTCGACCGCGAGCATCCGGGAGTTCGTCCGCTTCGGCCTGGAGGACACGAGCGTGCCGGTGGCGCGCGACGAAGGCGACGTCGAGGCGGCCTTCGCCGCCGCCGCAAAAGTGATCGAGGCCGAGTACTACGCGCCCTTCCTGAACCACGCGCCGCTCGAGCCGATGAACTGCACGGCGCTCGTGGAAGGCGGCCGCGTCGAGGTCTGGGCGCCGACGCAGAACGCCGAAGCCACGCACGCGACCGCCGCCGCGACGGCGGGCGTTCCCCTCGAAAACGTCGACGTGCGCCTCACGCACCTGGGCGGCGGCTTCGGGCGGCGCGGCTTCCAGGATTACACGCGCCAGGCGGTGGCGATAGCGAAGGCCGTCGAAGGCACGCCGGTGAAGCTCCTGTGGTCGCGTGAAGAGGACATGCAGCACGACTACTACCGCCCCATGACCCTGATGCGATTCAAGGCCGGGCTCGACGCGGCCGGCAACCTCACCGCCTGGCGCATCCGCGACGCGAGCCACTCGATCCTGGCGGGGGTGCGGCCGCAGGACATCAAGGAAGGCGTCGACCGGCACGCGCTCGGCGGCATCGTCGATCTGCCCTACGGCGTGCCGAACCTGCGAATCGAGTTCGCGATGAGGAACAGCCACGTGCCGGTCGGCTTCATGCGCACGGTGTTTCACTCGCAGAACCCCTTCATGCGCGAGTGTTTCGTCGACGAGATGGCGCACGCGGCGGGCAAGGACCCGTACGAATTCCGCCGCGCCCTGCTGCAGGCGAAGCCCAAGGACCTCGGCGTGCTCGACGCCGCCGCCAAAGCCTCGGGGTGGGGGTCGCCGCTCGCGGCGGGCGCGCACCGCGGCATCGCGGTGCAGGATTCGCACGGGAGCTATGCCGCGGCGGTGTTCGAGGTATCGGTGAGCGGTGCGGGCGAGCTCGACATCCGGCGCGTCGTGGTGGCGGTCGATCCGGGCCACGTGGTGAATCCGGATTCGGCGGAGGCGCAGGTGCAGAGCTGCGTCGCCTACGGGCTCACCTCCGTCCTGTGGGGCGAGATCACCCTGAGCCAAGGCCGCGTCGAGCAATCCAACTTCCACGACTACCGCATCATGCGCCTCGCCGAGATGCCGAAGAATATCGAGGCGGTGCTCGTCCCGAGCGGCGGGTTCTGGGGCGGGATGGGCGAGACGCCGCTCGCGCCGCTCGCCCCGGCGCTGTGCAACGCGATCTTCGCGGCGACCGGCAAGCGCATCCGCTCGCTCCCGCTCTCGAACCAGGGTCTGCGCCTCGTTTGATGGGGTAAACTGAGCGAATTCCGGGAAGCCATTATCACGGTCTGCATCGGACAAGCCAAAGGAGATTCCAGATGATCGAATTCACCGTCAACGGCAGGAAGCGCAGCGCCGACGTCGAGCCCGAGATGCCCTTGCTCTGGGTGCTGCGGGACGTGCTCGACGTGAAAGGACCCAAATACGGCTGCGGCATCGCGCAATGCGGCGCCTGCACGGTGCATCTGAACGGCGAGCCGGTGCGCTCCTGCTCGGTGCCGGCGTCGGCGGCCGCGGGCCAGAACGTGCTCACCATCGAGGGGCTTGCGCAGCGCGGCCGCATGCATCCGGTGCAGAAGGCCTGGATCGACCACCAGGTGCCGCAATGCGGCTACTGCCAGTCGGGCCAGATCATGGCGGCGGTGGCGCTCTTGAAGAAGAATCCCAATCCGAGCGACCGCGACATCGACGCGGCGATGACCAACCTGTGCCGCTGCGGCACCTACGCGCGCATCCGCACCGCGATCCACGCCGCGGCGCAGTCGATGAAGCCGGCGAAGGCATAGGGGGCGGCCATGAAAACCGCATTCACGCCCTCCCGCAGGAAGTTCCTCCAGCAATCCGCCGCGATCGGCGGCGGGCTCACTTTCGGCTTCCATGTCCCCGAAGCGCTCGCGCAAAGGAGCGACGCTCCAGGGGCCGAAATGAACGCCTGGGTCGTCATCCGGCCCGACGACACCGTGATCATCCGCTACGCCCGCGCCGAGATGGGGCAGGGCAGCATGACCTCCGCCCCGATGCTCGTCGCCGAGGAGCTCGAGTGCGACTGGAAAAAAGTGAGGATCGAGTACGCCTCCGCGAACG
>VBDM01000315.1 GCA_005881355.1 Betaproteobacteria bacterium | reverse complement strand
CTGTCGGATTTTGGGGCGGCCGGCCGGGCCGGGTAAAGGACTCGCGTTCCCGCCGCTCGCGGAGTTTCGCCGAAGGTAGTAATCTGTTCCGCCTCATCCCAAGGAGGAGAACCATGACGCGCCCCTTCGCACGTGCCCTTCTGCTTTCGGTCTTGCTCGCTGCGACCGGCTGTGCCCAAACCCCGGGCAAGGCCCCCGAGCAGCTCGGCAAGGTCCAGTTTCAGAACTCCTGCAGCCCGGCGGTGCAGGAAAAGCTGCTGCGCGGCGTGGCGATGCTGCATTCGTTCTACTACAGCGCTGCTGAGAAGGCCTTCGAGGAAGTCGCGGCCGAGGACAATCGCTGCGCGATCGCGGCGTGGGGGTTCGCGTCGATCCTGATGTCGAATCCGCTCGCCGGCGCCGGCGCCTCGGCCAAGGACGCGCCGCGGGCGCAGGGGGCGATCGACAAGGGCCGGCAGATGGGGGCGAAGACCGAGCGCGAGCGCGACTATCTCGAGGCGGTCGCCGCCTATTATCAAGACTTCGCCAGCCGGACGGAGCGCGAACGGCAGCTCGCGCGCGCCAAGGCGTACGAGGCGCTCGCCGCGAAGTATCCGCAGGACGACGAGGCGCAGATCTTCTACGCCCTGTATCTCGCGGGAACGCAGCTGCAGTCCGAGCAAACCTTTTCCGCCTACCTCAAGGCCGCCGGAATACTGGAGAAGCAGTTCACGCGGCACCCCGACCACCCCGGCGTCGCGCACTACCTCATCCACAGCTACGACGCGCCGCCGATCGCACAGCGGGGCGTGCCGGCCGCGCGCCGCTATGCGCAGATCGCGCCCGACGCGCCGCACGCGCTGCACATGCCTTCGCACATCTTCACGCGGGTGGGCGAATGGAATGATTCCGCCTCCACCAACCGCCGCTCGGCCGACGTCGCGAAGAAGGGCAACGACACGCACGAGGCGATGCACGCGCTCGACTACATGACGTACGCCTATCTGCAGGTGGCGCGCGACAGCGACGCGCGCAAGGCGCTCGAAGAGGCGCGCGAGGTGAAGGGCGATCAGGGGCGCTTCATCGCCCCGTACGCGCTCGCGGCGATGCCCGCGCGCTACGCGCTCGAGCGCGGCGACTGGCGCGCGGCGGCGCAGCTGCAGCCGCTGCCGGACAAGTATGCGTTCACGGAGGCGATGACGCATTTCGCGCGCGCGCTCGGCGCGGCGCGCAGCGGAGACGGCGCAGCGGCGCAAAAGGACGCCGAGCGCATCGCGGCACTGGGCGAGGAGCTGAAGGCGGCGAAGAACGCCTACTGGGCCGGCGAGGTCGAGGTGATGCGGCTCGCGTCGCTCGCGTGGGCGTCGCTCGCGCAGAAGAAGGAGGGCGAGGCGCTGGAGACGATGCGCCGCGCCGCCGACCTCGAGGACAAGACCGAGAAGCACATCGTCACGCCGGCGCGGCTCGTGCCGGCGCGCGAGCTGCTCGGCGACATGCTGATGCAGCTCAAGCGCCCGGCGGAAGCGCTCAGGGAATACGAGGTCTCGCAGGTGCGCGAGCCGAAGCGCTTCCGCGGCTACTACGGCGCGGGTCTCGCCGCATCGCAGGCGGGCGACAAGGCGAAGGCGAAGCAGCACTTCGACCGCCTGGTCGAAATGGCGGGCAAGGGCGAGCCGCGACCGGAGACCGCGGAGGCGCGCGCCTGGCTCGCGAGCAATTGAGCGGCGCGTACGAACAACCACAGGGAGCATCTGCATGCTGACTCTTTTCTACGCCCCCGGCGCTTGTTCGATGGCGTCCCACATCGTGCTCGAGGAGAGCGGCGAGAGGTACCAACCCAAGCGCATGGATCTGTCCAAGGGCGAGCAGAAGACTGCGGACTATTTGAAAATCCATCCGCTGGGCCGCGTGCCGGCGCTGAAGCTGGACGACGGCTCGCCGCTCACGGAGAACACGGCGATCCTGCCTTTCCTCGGCAAGCGCTTCGGGCTGTGGCCGACCGATCCGCTCAAGGAAGCGCGGGCGCTTTCCATCGTTGGGTTTTTC
>VBDM01000310.1 GCA_005881355.1 Betaproteobacteria bacterium | reverse complement strand
CGTCGAGCAGCGCCCGGTAGATCGCCGCCATCACGAGGCCCGGTCGCTGCGCATGCCGGTCTTCGGGCGGCAGGAGCGCGAGCGCCTCGTCGTAGCAGCGCGCGGCGCGCTCGGCCTGGAACTTCATCAGCCGGGCGAAGTTCTCGGTGTAGCGCCCGTTCAGGATGTCCGCGGCGGCGACCTCGAACTGCCTGAGCTCGTCCACCGGGAGATAGATGCGGCTCTTGCGCGCGTCTTCGCCCACGTCGCGGATGATGTTGGTGAGCTGGAACGCGAGGCCGAGCCGCTCGGCGTAGTCGAGCGTCCTTGGATTGCCGTAGCCGAAGATCGCCGCCGCGAGCGCGCCGACCACGCCCGCCACGCGATGGCAGTAGAGCTGCAGCGCCGCGAAATCCAGATAGCGGCTCTGATTCAGGTCCATCTCCATGCCGTCCATGATCTCGTTCAACCGCGCCTGGGTGATCCCGAACGGCGCGATCGCGGAGGCGAGCGCGCGGGTCACCGGGTGCTGCGGGTTGCCGGCGAAGAGCTGCGCGACCTCCCCGCGCCACCACGCCAGCGCCGCCCGCGCCGCCGACGGCTCGCTCGGCTCGTCCACGGCGTCGTCGACTTCGCGGCAAAAGGCATAGAGGGCCGTGATCGCGTGCCTGCGCTCCGGCGGCAGGAACAGGAACGAATAGTAGAAGCTCGAGCCGCTTTGCGCTGCTTTTTGTTGACAGTATTCGTCCGGAGTCATCGCATCACCAGCGCGCGCGCGAGCAGCAGCGGCCAGTCCAGGGCGCGCAGCACCGGGCGGTGCCGGAACACGTCGCCGCGCGAGCGCTCGAGCTTTTCCAGGATTCGCAATCCTCCCAGCACGACGGAGCGGATTTCCAGGCCGATGCGGCCCGGCAGGCGCACCGCGAGCGGGGCCCCCGAGAGCATCATGCTTCTCGCGCGCTCGATCTGAAAACGCATCAGGCTCCACCATCCTCCCGAGGCGTCGCGCGCTCCGATCTGGGCCTCGCTCACGCCGAATCGCGCCATATCGTCCAGCGGCAGGTAGATGCGGTTCTTGCGGAAATCGATCTCCACATCCTGGCAGAAGTTGATGAGCTGCAGCGCCGAGCAGATCGCATCCGACCGCGCGACGTTGTCGTCCTTCGCTTCACCGTAAAGGTGCAGCATCAGCCGCCCGACAGGATCCGCCGAGCGGCGGCAATAGTCCATCACTTCGCCGAAGTTCGCGTAGCGCAGCTTGGTGACGTCCTGGGAGAAGGCGTCGAGAAGGTCGTGGAAAGGACCAAGCGGCAGGCGGTGGATCCCGATCACTTCGGCAAGCTCACGAAAAAGTGGCGACGAGGGAGATTGACCTGCCTCCAGCCGGCGCAGCTCCGCCCTGTACGCCTCCAGGCGGGCGAGGCGCTCAGGCGGCGCAGGATCGCCTTCGTCGGCGAAATCATCCGCGCTGCGCGCAAAGCGGTAGATGACCGACACGGAATGTCGCAGCGGCGCCGGGAGCAGCAGCGAAGCGACCGGGAAGTTTTCGTAATGGCCGACCGGCATTGCCCTATTTTTCAAGGGGTTTCAGGCTCTTAGGCTGACAGTATAAAGGCGTTGCGGTAGAATGGCACGCACGTTGCACGGTCCGGTTTGGAGCAGGGACCGCAAGCGCCGCGGTGCCGCGCCGCGAAGGTGGCGGAATGGGTAGACGCACTGGATTTAGG
>VBDM01000306.1 GCA_005881355.1 Betaproteobacteria bacterium | reverse complement strand
GACGGCATTCACACCGCCGCCATCCACGGCGACAAGAGCCAGCCCGAGCGGCTCCAGGCGCTCGCCGATTTCAAGGGGGGCAAGGTGCGCGTGCTGGTGGCGACCGCTGTCGCGGCACGCGGCCTGGACATCGAGGTCCTGCCGCACGTGGTGAATTTCGAGCTGCCCGGCGCGCCCGAGGACTACGTGCATCGCATCGGCCGCACCGGCCGCGCGGGGGCGAGCGGCGAGGCGATCTCGCTGGTGTGCGCCGAGGAGGGCGAGCGGCTCGAGGCGATCGAGAAGATGATCCGGCTCAGCATCACGAGAAAAATCGTCCCGGGCTTCGAGCCCGATCTCAGAGTGGTGCCCTCCATCATGGGTTCGTCGAACGGCCGTCGGGATCCGGGTGCGCGCGAGCGCCGGCCGCGGCGCGGCGGCGAAGAGCGCGACCGGCTGACGCGCGCGAAGCACGTCCCGGAAAACGTCGACCCGATTTTCAGCACCCCCTACAAGCCGGCGACGGCGAGCTCGGCCGCGCCGCGCGCCGCGGCTCCGCAACGCTCGCAACGCCAGGTTGCCGCGCTCCTTGTCGGCTTGCCCAAGAACAAGTAAGCGCGAGACTCAACCGGAGCTTCCCCGGCTTTCCCAGCGGAACGGGCTGCGCTCGTTCAGCTCGTCCACGTAGCGCTCGATTCCTGCGGCCTCCCGCGCGAGAAATTTTTCCACCGCGTCCGAGAACTCCGGGTGCCGCAGCCAGTGCGCGGACCAGGTCTGGGTCGGCATGAAGCCGCGCGCGAGCTTGTGCTCGCCCTGCGCGCCCCCCTCGAAGACCCGGATGCCGCGCTCGATGCAGAACTCCAGCGCCTGGTAATAGCAGACCTCGAAATGCAGCAGCGGTACGTGACCGACCGAACCCCAATAGCGCCCGTACAACGTCGTCGGCGAGAAGATATTGAGGGCGCTTGCGATCGGCTTGCCGTCGAGCTCGGCAAGCACCATGAGCACGTGCTCGGGAAGAGTCTCGCCGAGGCGCCGGAAGAAGGCGAAGTTGAGGTAGGGCGTCGAGTGATGCGCGCGGTAGGTGCTGTTGTAGCAGCGCGTGAAGAAAGTCCAGTGTTCCTCGCGAATCTCTCCCCCGACCAGCCGCCGCAGGCGCACGCCCGATTCCTGAACCTTGCGCCGCTCCTGGCGGATTTTCTTGCGCTTGGCGGAAGCGAGCTCGGACAGGAACTCCTCGAAACTCGCGTAGCCACGGTTCTCCCAGTGGAACTGGACCGAGCGGCGCAGCATCATTCCCGCCGCTTCCATCTCGCGCGCCTCGGGCTCGGTGGGGAACAGCACGTGCAGCGAAGACGCCTCGCGCGCGAGCCGAATCGCGGCGCGAATCAGGAGCGCGCGCGTGGCCGCGTCGCCTGCAAACAGGCGGGGTCCGGTGACCGGAGAAAACGGGATCGCGCCGAGCAGCTTGGGGTAGTAAACGAGTCCGTGGCGGCGATAGGCGTCGGCCCAGGCCCAATCGAAAACGTACTCCCCGTAGGAATGGGACTTGAGGTACAAGGGCATCGCGCCGATCAGCGATGCGCCCTGCCACAGGGTGAGATGGCGCGGCGTCCATCCGGTGCCTTCGCAGGCGCATCCCGTCTCGTGGAGAGCGTGAAGAAATTCATGGCGCAGGAACGGTTGCTGACCGACAAGCGCGTTCCACGCCCGCGGCTCGACGGCCGCGAGCGTGTCGACAAGCTTGATCGTGGGCGTGTCTTCCTTCAATCGATGTGGTCCGAAGCGGCGCTCGCGGCATTCGATTATAGATGCGGATATCCACCCGCGGCGCAGGCGGCGAATGCCACGATGGTAAACTTGCCGCATGGCGAGCATCGTCAAGATCGCGATTGCCCAGATCAATTGCACTGTGGGCGACCTCGCCGGCAATGCCGCCAAGATTCTGGAGTATTGCGAACGGGCGCGCTCCGCCGGCGCAGGCCTAGTGCTCACGCCGGAGCTCGCGTTGTGCGGCTATCCGCCGGAGGACCTGCTCCTGCGCGACGGCTTTTATCGCGACTGCAAGGCTGCGCTCGAGGGCTTGGCGCGCAAGGTGGCCGGCATCACGCTCGTCGTGGGGCATCCGCATCAATTCGAGGGGAAGCGCCATAACGCGGCGTCGGTCGTGCGGAACGGGCGGATCGCCGGCACGTATCACAAGCATTCGCTGCCGAACTACACCGTTTTCGACGAGGAACGCTACTTCGAGCCCGGCGACCGCGCCTGCGTGTTCACGGTGGGGGAGACCCGCTTTGGCGTGAATATCTGCGAGGACACCTGGGGCTCCCAGGGACCGCTCACCACCCGGCCGCGCGCCGACAAGGTGAACGTCGGCATCAACATCTGCGCCGATGCGTGGGAAGCGAAAGCGCCCCAGGCCGCGCGCGACGCCGGCGCGCAGGTTCTGCTGGTGCTGAACGCCTCGCCCTACCACATGCGCAAACAGGAGTCCCGTTACGACGTGATGCGCGAGCGAGTGTCCGAGACCGGCATGGCGCTCATCTACGTCAACATGGTGGGAGGCCAGGACGAGCTGGTTTTCGACGGCACCTCGTTCGCCCTCGACCGCCAAGGAGGAGTGACCTGCCGGTTGCCGTCCTTCGAGGAGACTCTGGGATTCGTGACGGTCGTCGACGGCGAACCGCAGCGGGGCGAAACCGCGAAAGAAGAACCGCTCGAGCCGGAAGTGTACAAGGCGCTGCGCCTCGGGGTGCGCGATTACGTCGGGAAGAACGGATTTCCCGGAGCGCTCGTC
>VBDM01000311.1 GCA_005881355.1 Betaproteobacteria bacterium | reverse complement strand
ATGTCCAGCCGATCGCAAATCGAATCATGAGCTTCTTTTCGCTCGTCGCGGCGCTCCTGCTCGAGCAGTGGCGTCCGCTTGCGGACCGGCGCTATCTGTTCTCGCCCGTGGCGCGCTACGCGACTTTCCTCGAGCGGCAATTCAACGCCGGCGAGGCGCAGCAGGGTGCAACTGCGTGGCTGCTTGCGGTGCTGCCGCCGGTGCTGGGCGCCTGGCTTGTAAACGCCGCGGCGCTCTATCTCACGATGGGATTCCGTCAGCGCAGCCACTATTTCACCGACATCCACCTCGCGCTCAAGGAAAACGATGTCGCCCGCGCGCGCGAGATCCTTTCGGAGTGGCGCGGCGTGAGCTGCGCGAACCTGGACCGCGAGACGGTGACGCGTCTCGCCATCGAGGAAGCCCTGGTCGCCTCGCACCGCCACGTGTTTGCCGTGGTGTTCTGGTTCTTGGTCCTGCCGGGACCGGCCGGGGCCATCCTGTACCGCCTGGCGATGTTCCTCGAGCGTCGCTGGAGCGCGAGCGCCGTGCCGGAGCTGGAGCGCTTCGGCCATTTTGCGCGCCGCGCGTTCGCCGTGCTGGACTGGCTGCCGGTGCGCTTCACCGCCGCCGCTTTCGCGGTGGTGGGCGACTTCGAGGACGCGGTGTACTGCTGGCGCACCCAGGCCGCGACTTGGCCCGATCCCGCGCTCGGCATCGTGCTCGCCAGCGGCGCGGGCGCGATCGGCGTCAAGCTCGGCATGCCGATCGTCGAGGGCGGCGAAGTCCTCGACCGGCCGGAGCTGGGCCTCGGCGACCCGGCCGATACGGCCCATCTCGACAGCACGGTAGGACTGGTTTGGCGCGCGCTGGTGATGTGGCTGGTCCTGCTCGCGCTCGTCGCGCTTGCCGGAGCCGCGACCTAGCGTCCCTCCCTGGAGCTCCCAGAGGCGGCTGCCGTGCGAGCGCTGCCGCACTTCCAACACGCCGTGAACTGCCCTTCGATCGTCTCGCCGCAGTCAGGACAGCGCCAAGGTTTCACCGGTCGCGACTGCGGTCGGAGAAATTCGGCCAGCAGCTTTTCCGCAGTCGGGTGATCCTCTTCGCGCTCGACCACGAGCTGCAAGGCGCATTCGGGGAAGGGGACCTCGCCCGCAAGGCGCACGAGATCCTCGTTCCTGATGCGGCAGCGGATGCCCGCCGACTGAAGCAGGTTCTTCAGGTGGTGCACCTCGACCAGGTTGAGCGAGGAAAAAATCGTCTTCACCGCATTCCTCCGGCTTGGCTCAATCTGCCCCGAGCGCTTCGATCCTGGCGGCGCAGATGAAGTCGTTCTCCGAGATTCCGCCGATCGAATGCGTGCTGAACTCCACCCGGCAGCGGTTGTAGCCGACGCTCATGTCCGGGTGGTGGTCTTCGCGATGCGCGACCCAGGCGACCGCATTCACGAATGCCATGGTCTCGTGGTAGTTCTTGAACGACCAGCTCTTCGCGATCGCCTTCCCGTCGTACGCCCAGCCGGGCACTTCCTTCAGCAGCGCGTCGATCCGTGCGCGCGTGAGAGCCGGAGTCCCGGCGGGCAGCGGTTGACATTTCTTTCCGGAGAGCACCGACATGTTGCGCCTCCTAGGCTTGGTGGGCCTGCAGCCGCGCGATGCGCGTCACTGCGGGCGGGTGCGAATCGTAGAAAGCGGAGTGCAGGGGGTCCGGGGTGAGCGTCGCCGCGTTGTCCCGGTAAAGCTTCACCAGGGCCCGGACCAGGTCGCGGGCGTCGGCGTGGCGCGCCGCATAGGCGTCCGCCTCGAATTCGTGCAGGCGCGAGTACAGGCTCGCGAGCGGCTGCAGCAGGAAAGTGAACACCGGCACCGTCATGAAGAACAGCACCAGCGCTATGGCCGTGCCCTGCGAGCGCACTCCCAGCGCCGCGTAAAACCAATCCTGCCCGATCAGCCACCCCAGCAGCCACAAGAGCGCGAGGCTCGCTCCGAACACGAGCGCCATGCGCTTCCACACGTGGCGGCGGGCGAAATGCCCCAGCTCGTGCGCGAGCACCGCCACGATCTCGGGCGGAGCGAGGCGCGAAATCAGCGTGTCGAACAGCACGATGCGCTTGGCTGCGCCGAAGCCGGTGAAATAGGCGTTGCCGTGGCTCGAGCGCTTTGAGCTGTCCATCACGAACAAACCTCGCGCGCGAAATCCGCATTTTGCGAGCAGGGACTCGATCCGGCCGCGCAGATCCGCATCCTCGAGCGGCGCGAACCGGTTGAAAAGCGGGGCGATCAGCGTCGGGTAGATCGTGGCGAGGAGCAGGTTGAACGCCACCCAGGCGAGCCACACGTAGAGCCACCAGGCGCCGCCCATCTTCGCCATGAGCCACAGCACGAGGAAGACGAGCGGGATCCCGAGGAGCGCCCCGAGCGCCGCGAGCTTGGCCAGATCGGCGAGGAACAGCGCGAGGCTCATGCGATTGAACCCGAATCGCGCCTCGATCACGAAGGTGCGGTACAGGCCGAAGGGCAGATCGACGACGCCCGAGATCAGCGCTACCGAAGCGATCAGCGCGATGCCGTGCGCGTAGCCGCCTGCCTCGAGGATCCGCCCCCACGCACCGGAGAGGAGCTGAAGCCCGCCGCCCAGCGTGAAACCGAGCAGCAGCGCGGTCCCGGCGAGCGTCTCGAATACGCCGAGGCGCGCCTTCGCTATGGTGTAGCCGGCCGCCTTCTGGTGCGCCGCGAGCGCAATGTGCTCCGAAAACTCCGCGGGAACGGCATCGCGGCGGGCGGCGATGTGCTCGATGTGCCGCCGCGCAAGCCACACGCGCACCGCGGTGGCGAGCGCGAGCGCGACGAGAAAAACAGCGGTGAACCAATGCATTGGGCCAAGGTCGGTTATGCGACAATGCCATTTTACACAGCGGTCCCGGAAAAAGCGGCATGGCGCAGGACCAGAACAACCTTATCTGGCTGGACATGGAGATGACCGGCCTCGACCCCGATAAGGACCGCATCATCGAAGTCGCGATCGTCGTTACCGATTCACAGCTGGACATCCTGGCCGAGGCGCCGGTCCTGGTCGTGCGCCAGCCAGAGCACCCACGCGCGCACGGGGCTGACCGAGAGGGTGAAGGCGTCCGTGCTGAACGAAGGCCAGGCGGAAGAGCAACTGCTCGCGTTCCTCGCGCAATACGTCCCAGCTAAGACCTCGCCCATGTGCGGCAACTCGATCTGCCAGGATCGGCGCTTTCTCGCCCGCAACATGCCGCGCCTGGAAGTTTACTTCCACTACCGCAACCTCGACGTGAGCACGCTCAAGGAGCTGGCGCGGCGCTGGAAGCCCGACGTCGCGAAGGGCCTCGTCAAGCAGGGCAAGCACGAGGCGCTCGCCGACATCTACGAGTCGATCGAGGAGCTCAAGTACTACCGGGAGCACTTCCTGAAGCTCTAGTCCGGAAGCGAGACGACCTTTCCGGGATTCATCAGGTTTTCCGGGTCGATGGCGTGCTTCAAGCTGGCCATGAGGTCGACCGCCTCACCCAATTCCTTCCGCAGGGATTTCATCTTGCCGAAG
>VBDM01000314.1 GCA_005881355.1 Betaproteobacteria bacterium | reverse complement strand
GTACTGCATGTAAGGCCCGAAGTACACGAACTCGCCGTCCTCGGTGAGGATGGAAGGGTTGAGATCGAGCGCGTACATCGCGACGGGCGAGCCGGACAGACGCTGAATCGTCGCGCCGTGCTCCTCGTTCACGTGCCACAAGCTGTGGCGGATTACTTCATACGTGATGGGATCGATATTCTTCGCGGCCTTGGTCTGGAGCTTGAGCTTCGGGGAGATCGAGAGTTTCTTCGGCGGGACGTAGCCCATCTTCCTGCCGTCGAGGACCGCGTCCTTCAGTTCGCTCACCTTGGCCATAGCTTCACTTTCCGAAACTGATTTCGAAATTTCCGAACGCGTCGACCTTCAGCGACCGGCCCGGATGCACGACGACGGTGGTGTCGGTCGTCTCGATCACCGCCGGGCCCTTGATCCGGTTGCCTGGCGCGAGCAGGGCTCCGTCGTAGATCGGCGTGGCCGCCGCCTTCCTCAGGTCGGACCAGTAGATGACGCGCCTGCTCCGGCGGGCTTTCGGATCGATCTTCGCGTTGAGCTTTTTCGTCACGGAGAGCTTCGGCCGCGGCGTCGCGGCGGTGGCGCGCAGGCGCAGCGTCACGATCTCCAGCCGCGCCTCCCCATACGACGAACCGCTCCCGTACAGCTGCTCGTAGCGCGCATAGAAGCGCTGGTGCAGCGGTTTCCAGAGCGAACCGCTGACGCGTTTCTCCGGCAGCATCACCTCGACCTCGTTGATCTGGCCCTTGTGGCGCATGTCGAGCGAGAACTGATGGTGCCGTCGCGGCCCGGCGATGCCGTCGCGGTCCATCTGTTCGCTCGCCCTTTTCTCCAGAGCCTCGAGCGAGGCGTTCACCCGCGCCGCGTCGAACGGGCTCGCCTGGATGTCGACCTGCTCGTAGACGTGCAGGATATCGGCCGAGGCCGCGCCGAAGGCGCACCAAGTCGAGGCGATCTCCTTCTGCGGCACGATGACTTTTTGCACCCCGAGCTCGCGGGCGAACACGCCCGCGTGCGCCGGGCCCGCGCCGCCGAACGCGAACAGCACGAAGTCGCGCGGATCGAAGCCTTTCTCCACGGTCGTCTTGCGGATGATGTCCGCCATCTTGAACTCGGCGATCTTGGCGATACCGCTCGCGGCCTCCATGAACGAAAGACCGAGCGCCGATGCGATGCGCTGCACCGAGTCCACCGCCTTCTTCCTGTCGAGCTTGATGCGCCCGCCGAGAAAATTATCCGGATTGATGTATCCGAGCACGACGTCGGCGTCGGTGACCGTCGCGGTCGTGCCGCCCTTGCCGTAGCAGACCGGTCCCGGATCGGCGCCCGCCGATTCCGGCCCCACCGCGAGCGTTTTCGCGGCCGGATCGACGCGCGCGAGCGACCCGCCGCCCGAGCCGATCGCCTGGATATCGACCTTGGGCAGGAAATACTCGTACTGAGCGACGTTGGAAACGAACGAGTAGGCAGGCTGTCCGCCGTAGATGATTCCGACGTCGAAGGACGTTCCGCCCATGTCGGTGGTGATGATGTTCGGAACACCCATGACCTTGCCTAGATAGAGCGAGCCGGTGACGCCCGACACCGGGCCCGAGTCGAGCGTGAGAAGGGGCGACTCGATCGCCCGGTCCACCGAGATCGAGCCGCCGCCGCACTGCGTGATCTGCAGCGGCGGCCGGTAGCCGGATTTCTTCAATTGCCCGTCCAGATTCCCCAGATACTTCGCCATCACCGGCCCGATGTAGGCGTTCAACGCCGTTGCGGTGACGCGCTCGTACTCGCCCCATTTGGGCGCGATATCGGTCGAGCAGGAGACGAACAGGTCCGGCGCGATCTTCCGGATCATCCCCTTCACGCGCTCCTCGTGCCGGGGATACTTGAACGACCAGAGAAAACAGACGCCGATCGCCTCGACGCCCTGTTCAAGCAGCCGCCGGATCGCGGCCTCGGCCTGGGATTCGTTGAGCGGCACGACCACCTCGCCGAAGCAGTCGACGCGCTCGGACACGCCTTCGATCAAGCGCTTCGGCACGATGGGCACGGGCTTCTGGCTGGAGGGAAAGTGGACCACCTTGGCGATGTCGCGCGAGGAAACGCCGCGCGAGCCGCGCATGATGTGGATCGCGTCCTCGTGGCCCTGCGTCGTGATCAGGCCGACGCGCGCGCCTTTTCTCTGGATGAGCGCGTTCGTGCCGACCGTGGTGCCGTGGGTGAGCACCGCAATTTCGCCGCAGAATCGCTCGAAGGAGAGTCCGAGGCGCTCGGCCGCCACGCGCATCGCGGCGAGCATGCCTTCTGCGAAATCGGGCGGGGTGGAAGGAGATTTCGTCGCGGTGATGCGGCCGTCACGATCGAGCGCCACGCAATCGGTGAAAGTGCCGCCGATGTCCACGCCGACCAGAAACCGCGCCACTTTTGCTCAATTTTGCCGGGTTGAGGGCGGGATAGTAGCGCATTTTGATCCGCCCCCAAGAGCCGGGGTAGACTCATCCTCGTCCATGCATACCCGCGGCTTCACCCTCCTGGAATTGATGGTCGTTATCGGGATCGTGGCCATTCTGGCGCTGATGGCGATTCCCACTTATCAGGACAAGTTCATACGGGATCAGATCGCCGAGGCCTTGCCGCTCGCGGATATCGCGAAGCCTCCGGTCGTCCTATCGTGGGCCGCCGTGCAAACTTTCCCGGCCGACAACGCGGCTGCCGGGCTGCCCATCGCCGAGAAGATCGTCAACAACTACATCAGCTCGGTGTCGATCCAGGGCGGTGCCATCAACATCACGTTCGGCAATAGGGCGAATGGCGTCATCCTCGGCAAGGTCCTCACGCTTCGCCCGGCCGTCGTGGAAGATGCGCCGATGACGATCAAAGGCGAAAACAAGACCAACGTTCCGCCGGGCTACTTGCCGATCCGGTGCCGGCCGTAGGTGGAGGCGATCACGCCGCAATCGTTAGAATGCTAGAGGCGAGGAGGAAATAGCGATGGCGCAGCAAATCGTGGGAATCGTCGGGCTCGGCATCATGGGCTCGGCGATGTCGTTCAACCTCGGCCGCGCGGGATTTCCCGTCGTAGGTTACGACGTGGCGCCGCGCCGGTCCGCCGAGCACAAGCGCTCGGGCGGCGTCGCCGTGAAAAGCCCGCGCGAGGTGGCGCGGCGCGCCAACATCATCGTGACCTCGCTTCCGTCTGCTAACGCCCTCTCGGAGGTCGCCGCAGACCTTGCGCAATCCGGCGGTCGTGGAACGATCGTGATCGAGACGAGCACACTGCCGATCCCGGTGAAGGAAGCGGCGCGCGACGCGCTCGCGCGGCGCGGCGTCGTCCTTCTCGACTGCCCTTTGAGCGGCACCGGCGCTCAGGCGCGCGTGAAGGACCTCGTCATCTACGCGAGCGGCGATCGCGCGGCGTATCGGAAAGCCGTGCCGGTGCTGCAGGGCTTTACGCGCGCCAACTACTACGTCGGTCCGTTCGGCGCCGGCTCGAAGATGAAGTTCGTCGCCAATCTTCTCGTTGCGATCCACAACGTCGCCGCGGCCGAGGCGATGGTGCTCGGAATGAAGGCGGGTCTCGATCCGGCCCTCGTGCTGAAAGTCGTCTCGGACGGCGCCGGCAGCTCGAGAATGCTGCAGGTGCGCGGACCGATGATGGTGAAAGGCGATTACTCCGAAGCGACGATGAAGAACGAGGTCTGGCAGAAGGACATGACCATCATCGGCGACTTCGCCCGCAAGATCGACTGCCCGACACCGCTATTTGCCGCAAGCGCGCCGATCTACAACGCCGCGATGGCGATGGGCCTGGGCACGGAAGACACCGGCGCAGTGTGCGCCGTGCTCGAACAGATGGCGGGAAGGCCGCGGCGGAAAGTAAGGCGCGCGCGGCGCTGAGCCGGCGCTCATCGCGCAAGACCGGGTCGGCTTCACGAGGGATTGCGGCCGCGGTGCTTCTCCAGGAACTGCAACAGACGGGGAAAGATGTCGACGTGGCAGTTCTTGCCCATGAACACGTCCTGGTGGCCGTAGTTCGGAAACACGTGCAGCTCGTGGCGGCCGGGAACGATTTTTTGCAGGCGCTCATGGCACACGATGTTCGAGTCGGTGAACACGTGGTTCTGCTCGCCGGTCATGAACAGGACCGGCGTGTCGATGTCCTTGGCATAGGCCATGTAGTTGTCCGGGAGCGATTTGTATTTGGGATCCCCCCGCGCGTACTTCACCGCGCCGTCCGAGAACACCATCTTCATCACGTGCCGGTAATAGTGCACCGCGACCCCGCCGTACAGGTCCCCGCCGCGCCGGTGGGTGACGTCGTCCAGGTTCTCGTGCCTGTACAAGGCGGGAAAGCCCGTGCCCCACATGAAGCTGAGCATGTGACACTCCGGCACGTTGCACTCCCGGTGCACGGCGGAGACCCCCCAGGACAGCAGCTTTCCCATCGAGAACCCGGGCTCGCGGCGCCAATAGGGGTTCACGTATTCCAGCCCGAGGACATACTCGAACATGAAGGGACCCATGACTCCCTTGAACTTGGACCAGGTCGGTATGCGCGGCGTGAGCGAGACGCTGTTCGAGATCACGCTCGAGATGCCGGTGGTGACCTTGCCGAACAGGCTCATCATGAAAGACACCGAGCCCAGGCAGTGGCAGATCACG
>VBDM01000313.1 GCA_005881355.1 Betaproteobacteria bacterium | reverse complement strand
AGGGAGAATCGCTCGGCGCGCGAGGCGTCAGCCGAGAACAGCTCGCTTAGGCTCGCATTCGCGGTCCGCTTCTGATGCGCCGCTAGGGCCTGCCAGGCGGGCGACCGGGTGAGCTTGCTCACGATTGTTTCTGATAGAGCCGGAAGCGTTCGCGGTCGCGCGGCCGGTTGCCTTCCCAGAGAAGCTTCCAGCCCGGGCCCGTGCGGTCGGGCTCTCCCGGGCGGGCTTGTACCAGGAGCAGCGGGCAGCGGCTCTCGGCGCGGAGCTCGAGCCGCTGCGTGACGACCCCGGCGTGATAATCGAACACCGCGCGCTGCGCTTCGCCCAGGCCGCGGCTTTCGATGCAGCGCATGCCTGCGGGGATGTGCTTTTTCAGCGCCTGCGCGACCGGACGGTAGCTCTTTCCGTAGTCGATCCAGGGGAGGATCAGGGTCATGGCGAGGCACCAGAGCAGCGTGATGCCGGCGGCCCAGAAAGTCACGCTGCGGAACGCCGAGCGCTCGCTCTTGAAGATCAGCCAGAGCCAGGCGAGGGTCAATGCGAACGCGACCGCGAATGCCGTCCATGAAAACTGCGGCGCGTAGCCGGGCTCAAGCGCCGTGAATCGGACCGCGATTCTTGAGGGAACTCCGGTCGTCATCGCAAACCACCCCAGCCATATGAACGCACCGAGAAATCCGGCGCTCATGACGCCGAACGACGCGAGCGCGTTGGCGGCGCCGCGGCGCAGGCTCGGCACGCCGGCGCCCGCAAGGAGCGCAAGCGGCAGGAGCAGCGGCAAGCCATAGACCTCGCGCGGAGCGTTCAGCACGAGCAGCACGGCGAACGAAGCGGCGCAAGCGGCGAGCAGCATTCGCATGCCGGGCTCGAATGTGCGGCGGCGCGCCTCCCACAGCGTCCACAATGCGAGCGGCCACGCCGGCCACGTCGCCCAGAGAAGCGTCTGCGCCCAGTAGCCGAGCGCCTCGACGGGCGGAACCGCAAACCGGACGGCGTTGGCTTGCCACCATGCGAGGGCGAGTCCGGGCGCGCGGCTTTCCGCAGCCGCGAGCCAGCCGCCGCAGATTCCGAGCGGCACGAGCGATGCGGGAAGCAAGCTGAGCAGATATTCGCGCCGGTGCCAAGCTTCCGATACGAGCGGCACGGCGAGCGCGACCGCGACCGGCGCGATCACGGCCGGGATTCCCTTGCTGAGCGCGGCGACGGCAAGACCCGCGCCGAGCAGCCAGCCGGCGCGCTGGGGCTCGCGCCGCGCGAGCGCGATGCCGTACCAGGCGAGCGCCTGCCCCGCGAGCATGCTGATTTCGGCGAGCGTTTCGTGCGCGTGCACGAGCAGCCCGAGGCAGCCGAGCAGCGCGAGCACCGCGCTCATCCCCTCGGTCCTGGCGTAGAGCTCTCGGCCGGCAAGGTGCACGAAAGCGATCACCGCCGCCATCATCAGGCCGCTTGCGAGGCGCGCGCCGTCGTGGGGAGCGAGGGCCAGCCCGAAAAGTTTCGCGGTCAGCGCCGCGATCCAGTAATGGAACGGCCCGTTCTCCAGAAACGGTTCGCCCGCGAGATGCGGCACGATCCACCGCCCGTGCTCGAGCATCTGATGAACGATGCCGATTCCGATGGCGTCCTCGGTCTTCCATGGATCGTGCCCGACCAGGCCGGGCAAAAGGTACGCGAGGACGAGCAGCGCAAGCGGCACCGGGGCGAGCGGCAGCGTGATCCGGCCGGCCGCGAAGTTCATTGCGCGACCTTCTCAGACGAAAAAGGCAGCCGAAGCTGCCTTTTACCTGTTGCGCGAGGGGACTTCGACACGGGGCGCCGCGCGTCCGGCCTGCCGGCACCGCCCGCGGCGATGCGCTTCAGGCCGAAGCCTGCTTGGTCGACTTGGTCGCCGTCTTCTTTCGCGTGTATTTCTGGCGGAACTTCTCGACCCGGCCCGCGGTGTCGACGATCTTCTGCTTGCCCGTGTAGAACGGGTGGCAGGACGAGCAGACCTCGACATGCAGCTCTTTGCCCAGCGTCGAGCGCGTGGTGAAGGTGTTTCCGCAGCTGCAGATAACCTTGATTTCCTTGTACTCGGGGTGAATCTTCGGCTTCATGGCCTTGTCCTTGCTGTTGCTCCGTGTTGAGTGGGGCGAAATTATCCGCGAAATCATACGCCCGGGCAAGTCATCCGCGCCTCATCGAGTCGAAGAAATCCCCGTTGTTCTTGGTGGCGCGGATCTTGTCGACCAGGAATTCCGCCGCTTCGAGGTCGTCCATCGGGTAGAGCAGTTTGCGCAGCACCCAGACCTTCTGAAGGATCTCCGGCTTGATGAGCAATTCCTCGCGGCGCGTTCCCGAGCGGTTGACGTTGATCGCCGGGAAGATGCGCTTCTCGTACATGCGACGGTCGAGGTGGATCTCCATGTTGCCCGTGCCCTTGAATTCCTCGTAGATCACGTCGTCCATGCGCGAGCCGGTGTCGATCAACGCGGTCGCGAGGATGGTGAGCGAGCCGCCTTCTTCGATGTTCCTCGCCGCGCCGAAGAAGCGCTTGGGGCGCTGCAGAGCGTTGGCGTCCACGCCGCCGGTGAGCACCTTCCCGGAGGCAGGCACCACGGTGTTGTACGCGCGCGCCAGGCGCGTGATCGAATCGAGCAGGATCACCACGTCTTTCTTGTGCTCGACGAGGCGCTTCGCCTTCTCGATCACCATCTCGGCGACCTGCACGTGGCGCGAGGCGGGCTCGTCGAAGGTGGAGGACACGACCTCGCCCTTCACCGAGCGCACCATCTCGGTCACTTCCTCGGGACGCTCGTCGATGAGCAGCACGATCAGCACGATGTCGGGATTGTTCGCGATGATGGCGTGCGCGAGCTGCTGCATGAGCACGGTCTTGCCGGCCTTGGGCGGGGAAACGATGAGCCCCCGCTGGCCCTTGCCGATGGGGGCGATGATATCGATGATGCGGCTGGTGATGTTCTCCTCGCCCTTCATGTCGCGCTCGAGCTTAAGGTGCTCGTCGGGATGCAGCGGCGTGAGGTTCTCGAAGAGGATCTTGTGCTTGGAGGCCTCGGGCGCGTCGGCGTTGACCTTGTCGACTTTGACCAGCGCGAAGTAGCGCTCGCCGTCCTTGGGCGTCCGGATCTCGCCCTCGATCGAGTCGCCGGTGTGCAGGTTGAAGCGCCGGATCTGGCTTGGAGAGACGTAGATATCGTCCGTCGACGCGAGATATGAGGTGTCGGGCGAGCGCAGGAAGCCGAAGCCGTCCGGGAGCACTTCCAGAGTGCCGTCGCCGTAGATCGATTCGCCCTTCTTGGCGCGATTTTTGAGGAGCGCGAAAATCAGCTCCTGCTTGCGCATGCGGTTTGCGCCGTCGATCTCGTTCGACGTCGCCATTTCGAGCAGCTGGCTTACGTGCTGTGTTTTGAGTTCGGATAAGTGCATAAAACGCCCAAGCGGGGTGAACGACCTCAGACCGTTCGAACGGAAAAGCCGGGAACCGAAACGGGGAGGATTTGCGCCTGAAACCAGCCTGTGCCTGTTGCAGGCGCCGGGGGGCTGGCGGCTAAATCTGCCGTCAGCCTTATGCCGAAAGGATAGGGGCTTTAGATGTTGCTGTCAAGGAATGCGGTGAGCTGGGACTTGGACAAGGACCCTACCTTCTGCGCCTCCATGTTGCCGTTCTTGAACAGCATCAAAGTGGGTATGCCGCGGACGACGTACTTCTTCGGCGTCTCCTGGTTTTCGTCGACGTTGACCTTCGCCACCTTGAGCTTGCCCGAGTACTCCTTGGCGACCTCGTCGAGCACCGGCGCGATCGCCTTGCACGGCCCGCACCATTCGGCCCAATAGTCCACCAAGACTGGAACGTCGGACTTCAGTACCTCGGCTTCGAAAGTGGCGTCGTTGACGTGATGGATGAATTCGTTCATTGCTTCCTCTGTGAAACAGGGTGATTGCAGCGGACGCTGCTCGGGTCTCATATCGGGACGCGATCCCGAAATCTCAAGGATATGCTAGCGGAATTTCGGCGACAGGGAAAGCGCGCGCCCCCTCTATCTAAGGGGTTATTTTTTCAAGAAAAACCGGCGGGTCGCCTGCACTACGCGTGATAAAATGCGGGTTCAACGAGCGCGAACGCTCAAGGAACCCAGCACAACTTCGAGATGGCGTACATCGTCACCGAGAGCTGCATCAAGTGCAAGTACACCGACTGCGTCGATGTATGCCCGGTCGACTGCTTCCGCGAGGGCCCCAACATGCTGGTGATCGACCCCGGGGAATGCATCGACTGCACCTTGTGCGTCCCCGAGTGCCCCGTCGACGCGATCTTCGCCGAGGACGACGTGCCGCCGGAGCAGCGCGACTGGATCGCGCTGAACGCCGATCTTTCAAAGATCTGGAAGCCGATCGTCGAGCGCAAGCCCGCGCCGGCGGACGCGGACGAATGGGCCAAGGTGAAGGAAAAGAAGCAGCATCTCGAACGCTGACAAGTTGTTTCAACGGCCTGCTGGCCAATACGCGTTAAAGTAGGCGCCCATGAGCGCGGGCGCCGAGCTGCCGGTACTGAAGAAGGGCGCCCTGTTCGGGCGCCTTGCGCAGGGACGATCCGCGGGCGTGGCCGTCGTCACGCCCAACAAGCGCCTGTCGCGGGAGCTGACGCTGGAGTTCGATGCTTTCCAGATCGGGAAAGCACTTTCGGTCTGGGAAGCGCCGGATATCCTGCCGTTCGGTGCTTTCGTGCATCGCCTCTACGAGGACGGCCTCTATGCGGATCTCTCGGCGGAGCTGCCGATGCTTCTCACGCCGGCGCAGGAGGAGGAAGTCTGGAAGCAGGTCGTCGGCGGGAGCGGCCTCCTTGCCGTCGAAGGCGCGGCCGCCAAGTGCCGCGACGCCTGGAACCTCGCCAACCTGTGGCGCATCCGCCCCGGCGCCGGGAACCAGGACACCGAGGCTTTCGCGCGGTGGCTCACTCACTACAAGAAGAAAACCGAGAACGACCTCGATACCCCGCGGCTGCCGGATGCGCTGCAGCGGTTCCTGCCGGAGCTGAAGCGGCCGAAGCTCGTTGTCGCCTACGCGTTCGACATCCTGCCGCCGCAGACGAAGGAGTTCCTCGACGCGCTCGGAACGGAGATCGCTTTCTGCAGGCCGGATCCCCGGTCCGCCACCGTTTCGCGAGCGGCTTTCGATTCCGCGAAGCACGAGATCGAGGCCGCCGCCCGGTGGGCGAGGGCGCGCCTGTACGCGGGCGGCAAACGGATCGGGGTCGTCATTCCCTCCTTGCAGGAAGACAG
>VBDM01000312.1:2902-4567 GCA_005881355.1 Betaproteobacteria bacterium | reverse complement strand
GACAGCTCGGTCAGGCTGCGGAAGCGCTCTTCGCTCTCGCGCACCACGTCCTCGGTCTGCTTGCGCTGCATGAACTGGCCGATCTGGGCGCCGATCACGCCGATCGCCTCGAGCAGCCGCTCCTCCGGTTCGCGGGGTTTGCGGCTGACGAAATTGAGCACGCCGATCGTCTTTCCGTCCGCGACGACCGGGAAAACAAGCGCGCCGTGGACGCCGATCTCCTGCGATGGCCCCGCCTTCGCCGACCCCGACGAAGTACGCCTATCCTTGGTGACGTCGGCCGACCACTGCGGCCGTCCCGACTTCCACGCCTCGCCCGATAAACCGGCACCCGGGCGGTAAGCGAGGTCGCGGGATGCGGCGATGAAGCGCTCGACCGCGGCGTCCGGCACACCCCAACCGTCGCTGAAGCGAAGCACCCCGGCGTTCTCGTCCACGCGAAAGTACCGGCCGCAATCCCAGCCTTCCGCTTCACACACGGCCTGGATTGCCGCCTTGAGGCCCGCCGCAGCGCTGTCTGCGCTGGCGAGGCTGCGGTTCACGGCGTGCTCCAGATCGCGCAACTGCTCGGCGCGCTTGCGCGCGGTGATGTTCTTGCTGATGCCGCGGTAGCCGATGAAATTGCCGGAATCGTTGAATACCGGCGCTCCGCTGATGCTGACCCAGAATGTTTCGCCTGTCGCGCTCATCCTTCCCAGCTCGACGTCGCGAAACGGCTGGCGCGCGTCCATGATCGCCTTGTGGGCGGCCCAGTCGGCCTCCGTCATGTTGAACGCTTTCTCGTCCCAGCGGTGCTTGCCGATCAGCCGCGACGGAACGGTCTTGGTGCTTCCGGAAAACGACATGAAGCGGTGTTCGGCGTCCTGCGTCCAGTACATGTCCGAGGACAGCTCGGTCAGGGCGCGGAAGTTCTCCTCGCTGTCGCGCAACACCTTCTCCGCCTGTTTGCGCTGCACGAACTGACCGATCTGGCTGCCGATTACGTTCATTGCCTGCAGCAACCGCTCCTCAGGCTCGCGCACTTCACGGCTGTGGAAGGAGAACACGCCAATTGTCTTTCCCTCCGACGTGACCAGGAAAAAGAACGCGCCGTGCATGCCGATTTGACGCGCGATTCCTGTATGCACGCGGGCGTCTTTGGCAATGTCCGCGATCCAAAGCGGTTGTCCCGACTGCCACACCCGGCCGAGAAATCCGTCACCCGGGGCGTAGGAGACTTCACGTGATCTTGCGATAAAGCCATCCATCGATTCGCCCGGCACGCTCCAGGCCTCGATAAAGCGCAGCACGCCCGCCTTTTCGTCCACCCGAAAATACCGTCCGCACTCCCAGCCTTCGGCTTCACAGACGGCGTGCATCACTGCTTTAAGCGCTGCTGCGGCGCTGTCCGCTTCGGCGAGGGAGCGGGTCACCGTGTGCTCGAGCTTCAGCAACTGCTCCTCACGCTGACGCTTTCCGATGTCGCGCGCGACGACGACGATGACGTGTCCTTTCGCCGAAGGCACGGCGCGGCGGAACGATTCGACGAAAAGCCGCGATCCGTTCTTGCGGTGGTACCAGCCCTCGTGGGCCGCCGCGCTCAGGTCGCCGGCGATCAAGCGGTCGTAGAGCCGGGCCAGGTCTTCGCGCGAAGCGGCGAACGTGTCCTTCGGACCCATCGCCAAC
>VBDM01000312.1:0-2853 GCA_005881355.1 Betaproteobacteria bacterium | reverse complement strand
CGGCGCGAAAGCGTTGCAGCTCCTCCTCGCCCTGCTTGCGACGCACGAACTGGCCGATCTGGCTTCCGATCACCCGAACGGCCTGCAGCAGCCGCTCGTCGGGCTCGCGGACCTCGCGGCTGCTGAAGGTCATGACCCCGATCGTCTTGCCTTCGGCGATGGCAGGAAAGTGAAACGCGCCGCGTATGCCCGTCCGCGCGGTCGATTTCACGATGAAAGCACGGCTATCCTTGTTCAGATCCGGCACCCACAGCGGCTGTCCCGTTTGCCAAACGGTGCCCGCCAGCCCGACGCCCGGCGCGAAAGTCGCCTTCCTTGAAGCGGACAGGAATTCCTCAAGCGCCGGGTCCGGCCTGCTCCAGGCCTCCGCGAAGCGCAGCACGCCCGCTTTTTCATCGGCCGTGAAATAGCGCCCGACATCCCAGTTCTGGCTTTCGCAGATTTCGCGAATCACCCCCTTCAGGGTCTCGGACAGCCCTTCGCCGGCGGCGAGGCATCGGGTGATGGCGTGCTCCAGCCGGAGCAACTCGTCTGCACGCCGCGCGGCGGTGATATCCTTGCCAACGCCGCGGTAGCCGCAGAAGCGCCCTTTGCCGTCGAAGACGGGCAGGCCGCTGACGCTGAAATAGTGCAGCTCGCCCTTCGAATCGGGGCGCTGGTACACAAAGTCTGAGAACGGCCGCTTCGTTTTCAGAGCGGCCTTGTGCTTGTTCCAGCTGCCGCCGTCGCCGACAGGGACCGCGTCGTTGTCCCAGCGGGCCGTGCCCAGAACCCGCTTCGGATCGATCCCGGCGGCTTCCAGGTCGCTCCCCGTGATTACAGTGAAGCGGTAGGACTCATCCTGCTCCCAGTACCAGTCGGAGGAGAGCCCGATGAGGTTTTCGAAGCGCTCCTCGGCCAGGCGCAAGGCCTCGCTCAGGTCGTGCGGTTTCTTCGGATTTTTCCGGGCTTCCATGGGGTGCCTCTCAACATGGTCGCGAAAGCGCACAACTCGCGGCCGGCAGCTCCTCGCATAGCCGTACAACACCCATCTAGAAACCACAGTATGCTCGGCAGCCCCTTCGGCTTGCAAGGCGGCCGAAGGCAAAAACGCCGGTACGCGCCGGCGTCAGGATTTTGTGCGCTGGCGCTCGCCGAAAACGTCCGCCCGAACCGCCGGGCGCGCGCGCAGATACTGCGGCGGGATGCGCGGCTCGGCGCCGAGCTCGAGCGCGGCGTGCCATGCCCAGCGCGGATCCCATAGAAAGCCGCGAGCAAGGGCCACCATGTCGGCCTTGCCTGCGGCGATGATTCTTTCCGCCTGCGTCGCTTCGGTGATCATGCCGATCGCGATCGTGATGATGCCCGCGTCGTTGCGGATGCGTTCCGCAAACGGCACTTGATAGCCCGGTCCGACGGGAATAGCCTGGTTTTTCATCAGGCCGCCGCTGGAACAATCTATCCAATCACAACCGAGCTTCTTCAACTCGCGGGCGAAGGCCACCGTCTGCTCGATGTCCCAGCCGCCTTCCACCCAGTCGGTGCAGGAGACGCGCACGCCGAGCGGCTTGTGCCCGGGCCAGGCGGCGCGCATCGCGGCGAATACCTCGAGCGGAAAGCGCATGCGATTGGCGAGCGAGCCGCCGTATTCGTCATCGCGCCGGTTCGAGAGCGGCGAGAGAAATTCGTGGAAGAGGTAGCCATGGGCGGCGTGTATTTCGATCGCGTCGAACCCGATCCGCTCGGCGCGGCAAACCGAGTCGGCGAACTTCGCCACAAGGGCCTTGACCTCGTTGCGCGCGAGCGCGCGCGGCACGAGTTCCCCTTCGCCCATCGGGATTGCCGACGGGGCGACCGGCTGCCAGCCTCCCTCCTCGGGGAGGAGGGTCTTTCCCGCCTTCCAGGGCGCGGCGGTCGACGCCTTGCGGCCCGCGTGCGCAAGCTGCAGCGCGAGTTTCGCCTGGCCGTGCGCGCGGCAGAACCGGACGACGCGGCCAAGCGCCGCCTCGTTCGCCTCGGAGTAGAGTCCCGAGCAGCCCGGCGTAATGCGGCCGATCGGCTCGACGTCGGTCATCTCGAAGCACAATAGCGCCGCCCCGGAATTGGACAGCATCCCCAAGTGGGCAAAGTGCCAGTCGGTCATGCAGCCGTCTACCGCGGAGTACTGGCACATCGGCGACACCATGATGCGGTTCTCCAGTGCGAGGCCGCGCAGTTGAATCGGCTGAAACAGCGTGCTCGTCATGAATGATCCGTGAAGGGAAACCTTTGGAAGCGCCCAATGCTACCCGGAAATCGGCGGGCGACATCGATCCTCGCCAAGGCGCCGCTGCGCATGGCGAAAAGCGCCATAACTTGTTGCCACTGATCGAGTTTCCAGCTAGAATCCCGCCTCTTTGTGGAGTCCGCGCGGGGCGGCCGTTTTTCACAGACGGGCCGTCCCGGTTTTTTTGGAACGGAAATAATGCCGACGGTCAATCAGTTGGTGCGCAATGCCCGGGTTCGCTTGCCCGCGAAGAGCAAGGTGCCCGCGCTTGCCGGCTCGCCGCAGAAGCGCGGCGTGTGCACCCGGGTCTATACGACCACGCCGAAGAAGCCCAACTCGGCGCTGCGCAAGGTCGCCAAGGTACGCCTCACCAACGGCTTCGAGGTGATCAGCTACATCGGCGGCGAGGGCCACAACCTGCAGGAGCACTCGGTGGTGCTGATCCGCGGCGGCCGGGTGAAGGACTTGCCGGGCGTGCGCTACCACATCGTGCGCGGCTCGCTCGATACCCAGGGCGTCAAGGACCGCAAGCAAGGGCGCTCCAAATACGGCGCCAAGAAGCCCAAGGCCGCGTAGTTTCCGATTTAGAGGTCGTCCATGCCGCGTCG
>VBDM01000305.1 GCA_005881355.1 Betaproteobacteria bacterium | reverse complement strand
GGCGACGATCAGCCAGTCGCCGGGCTTTCTGGTTTTTGCGGCATCGCGAAGGCGGGAGAGCGCCTCGGCGACGCTCTTCGTCCCGATCCAGTTCACCTCGGTCGAGAACGACAGCGCCGCGCGGATCGCGTGCATGTGCGAGTCGATGAGGCCGGGGACGGCGGTGCGGCCGTGCAGGTCGATCACGCGCGTCGTCCTCGCGATGAGCGGCTTCACCCTCGCAAAGGCGCCCACCGCGACGATGCGCCCGTCGCGGACCGCGAGCGCCTCGGCGACCCTGGATTTCGCGTCCAGGGTCGCGATCCTGCCGTTCACCAGCGCGATGTCCGCGGGCTGGGCGAGCGCGGAGGCGCAGGCGATCCAGCCTGCAGCCGCGAGCACACGCGCTCTTCTCATCCGCCCTCCCAGGGTCAGGGCATCGTACTCCCGCCGTCCTGACAAGGTAAGTCGGAGCAAAGACTTCCCTACGCCGGAGGAAACGCCTTGTCGGTCAGATCGCCGTAGAAGCGCCGGCAGATGCGCCGCCGCCGCTCCAGGGGATCGAGCCCCGCGGGCAGCGACGCCTCGACCAAGGCGTGCGCCGTGTCGAACATATCGGCGCACAGGCTCACGCGCTCGGCCGGCGCGAGCGCGAGAAAGCGGTCCCGGACGAGCTTTTCGAATTCAGGCGTCGTGTCCTTCATACCAGGCTTTTCTCCAGCAGGTCGGCGACATTCAGCTCGGCCGCCCAGCGGCGAAGATAGCCGAGGTCCGCGCCTCCGGCAAGCAGCGAGCGCACGTCGCGAAGCTGCATCTCCGATCCCGAAGGCCGGGCCCAGACGAGCTTGGAGAGTATCAGGTCCTCGCGCGTCGCGATCCAGGCGTCGAATCCGGCGAGACGCACGCGGGCGCGCCGCTCGAATTCGTGGCGCCGGAAAGGCTCGTCCTTGCGCACGATGAGATCGAGCTTCACCAGCTTCTCGAGATGAAGGACGTTGAACATGCCGCGCTCGCGCAGCGCGCGCGCCACGTCGGCCTCCGAGACGTAGTACTCCGGCTCGAAGAGCGCGGCAAGCCGCTTCGAATCCCCTCCCGGGAATTCAACCACGAGATCGATGTCGCGCGTCATGCGAGGCTCGGCGTAGTAGCTCAAAGCGAGCGAACCCGTGAGCATGTACGCGATCCCTCCGCGCTCGAGCCGTCCGAGCGCGTCCTGCAGCACTTCAAGCTCGGCGCTCACGAAGCGCGCTCATGCGTCGCCCTCGGGCCACGGCGCAGACCTCGCCGGTCACCCCGCCTCCTGCCCCTTCGCCCTGAACACGGCGCCGGCAGCCGGCGTGGTGAGGAACTTGATCAGCGCCTTTGCCGCCGACGAGTCCTTCGAGCCCACGCCGACGCCAGCATGGAAGACGGTGTAGTTCTGCAGCTCGGCCGGCAGCGGCCCCAGGACTTCGACGCCGGGCGCGGCCATCAATTCGTTGACGAGGATGACGCCGAGCTGGACTTGCCCGCCGGCGACGAGTTTGCCGACTTCGACGCCCGAGGCGGCGGGGAGCTCGAGCATGCCCGCGAAGTAGATGCCGCTCTGACCTTCCTTCGCCCATGTGATGGATTTCGCAGAGAGGAGCGTGCGCTTGAGCGCCTCCGGCGTGCCGATGTCGGGCCGCGGCGCGCCTTTCCTGATGCCGATGCCCACGCCCGAGCGCGCGATAGGAGCGCGAGCGCCGGCGTCCACCTTGCCCTGCTTCGCGAGATCGTCGAGCCCGGCGGCGGGGAGGATGGCGAGGTCGAAGGCTTCGCCCGCTTCGATCTGGCGCTTCAAGGCGGCGGCGAGCCCGAAGGTGATGACGAGCTTGTGTCCGGTCTCGCGCTCGAAGGCGGGCGCGAGCTCGAGCAGCGCCTCCCTCACGCCGTTCGAGGCGAGGATCTTGATTTCGGCGGCGCGGATCGAAGCCGTGGTCATGAGAGCGGCGATGCCGATGACTGCGGTGAAGAGTGTTTTGACGTTCATTTGATCTCCGGCACGGTCTGCGGCTTGGTCGGATCGGAGACCTGGATGACCAGATACTTGACCGGCTGCGTCGCGCTGCCGTTGCGCGAGACGGCGTGCAGCGCGCCGGGCGGCTCGTAGAAGGTTCCGCCCGGCCCGAGCTTTTGCAGCGGGCCGTCGTCGACCTTCACCTCGTAGCTGCCTTCGAGCACGTAGCCGAAGGTGTGGCTGCCGGGGTGGCGGTGCGGGCCGCTGCCGGTCCCGGGATCGCGCTCGAGCCGGCGGAGGGTCACCTCGCGGCCGAGCACGTCGCTCATCGTCGTCTTGAAGAGCTCCGTCTGGCGGGCCGGGGCGTTCGCCGCGGGCGCCTGCGCATACGCCTGCGACAGTAATTCGGGCGCGAGCCAGAGATAAGTAACGAAAGAAGCGAGCAATGCCGTCGCGCAACCGAACGCGGCATGGGAAACGACGGTTTTCTTCACTGTCTCCTCCTTGTCAAATGCGCTTACCAGATTTTCGCGCGGTCCTCGGGTCTGCGCCACATCGGATCGCCTTCCCTGATGCCGAAGGCGTCGTAGAACGGCTGGAGGTTCGCGAGGGGTCCGACGGCGCGGAAGACCGCGGGCGAGTGGGGATCGAAGGCGAGCTGCTGGCGAAGCGCGGCCTCGCGGATGTTGGTGCGCCACACCTGCGCGAACGAGAGGAAGAAGCGTTGCTCTTGGGTGAACCCGTCGACGAGCTTGCGCTCCTTGCCGGCCAAAGAGCGCTCGAGCGCCTCGAAGGCGATGCTGACGCCGCCGAGATCGGCGATGTTCTCGCCCAGGGTCAGCTCGCCGTTGACCTTGACTCCGGGCAGCGCCTCGTAGCCGCCGAACTGCTCCACCAGTTTCCTGGCGCGGGCCTCGAACCGGGCGGCGTCCTCCGGCGTCCACCAGTCCGCGAGGTTGCCCTCGGCGTCGTAGTGGCGGCCCTGGTCGTCGAAGCCGTGCGTGATCTCGTGGCCGATAACCGCGCCGATCGCGCCGTAGTTGACCGCGTCGTCGAGCGAATAATCGAAGAACGGCGGCTGAAGAATGCCGGCGGGGAAATTGATGTTGTTGGCGGTCGGATCGAAGTAGGCGTTCACCGTGGGCGGCGACATCCTCCACTCGGCCTTGTCCACCGGCTTGCCGAGCATCGCGAGGCGCCGCTTCACCTCGAACTCGGTCGCGGCGCGCACGTCGGCGAGATACGCGTCGGGCCGGATCGCCACGCTGGAGTAGTCGCGCCATTTGGCCGGATGGCCGATCTTGGCGGTGAAGCGGTCGAACTTGGCGAGCGCCTTCCTGCGCGTAGGCTCGGTCATCCAGTCGAGCTTGGCGAGGCGATCGCGCATCACCGCGGTGATATTGCGGATCATCTCGTCCATGCGCGCCTCGGCCTCGGGCGGGTAGTAGCGCTCGACGTAGAGCCGCCCGAGCGCCTCGCCCAGCCTGCCGTCGATCACCCGCGAGGCGCGCTGCCAGCGCGGCTCCATCGCCGGCGTGCCGCGCATCACCGTCGAATAGAAGCGGAAGCTCTCCGCCTCGAAGGGCGCGGCGAGAGAGGGCGCGGCGGCGCGCAGCAGGTGGTAGCGCAGATAGACCTTCCAGTCGGAGAGCGGGCGCGAGGCGAGCTGCGCCTGCAGACCCTCGAAGAACCTGGGCTGGCCGACGATGACGGTGTCGGTCGCGATGCCGCGCTCGGCGAGGTAGAGCGCGAAGAACGGCAGCTTGGCGGCGAAGTCGGCCGCGGGCGTCTTGTTGTAGTTGGCGAGCGAGTCGCGCATCTCGACCGGCGTCTTCGCGTTCGCCGCGAGCGCCTTCTCGACCTCGAACACGGTCTTCGCTGCGGCCGCTGCGGCGTCGGGTTTGTCGCCCGCCAGCGCCAGCATCTTGGCGACGTGCTCGACGAAGGCGGCGCGTAATTTCTCGAATTGCGCGTCGAAATAGTGGCCCCGGCTCGGC
>VBDM01000304.1 GCA_005881355.1 Betaproteobacteria bacterium | reverse complement strand
GGTGCTGCTTCATCATGTCGAGATAAGGCACCGGCATGACGTGATTGAAGATGTCGATTTTCATGATTGTGAAAGTATTATGGTTTCCGGAGTCCAGGGCGTTGTCGCCACCTCTAACGCACAAAGTGAACGGTAGGCGCAAGCTTGCTTGCGACTGTCCGCTCGACTGCCGGGTTGGGCTGCATCACGACGACCTTGGCGCGGTATGCGAGCGTATTTGCGGTGGGTGCGTTGACTCGCGCCTTGCCCATCTACTGCTCCTGCTTAAGGCCGGCGGCGTCCACCGCCTCACGCCACAGCGGCACGTCGCTCTTGATCAGCGCGGCAAACTCGGCGGGAGTGTTGCCGAGCGGATCGACGCCGATCTTCTTCAGCCGCTCGATGACGCCCGGTTCGCGCGTGGCCTTGATGATTTCCTGCGCGAGGCGATCGACGATTTCCTTCGGCGTTCCCGCGGGAGCGAGGAGCCCATTCCAGACGACGGTGCGGAAGCCTGGGTAGAACTCCGCGATCGCCGGCAGATCGGGGAATTGCGACATGCGTTTTTCGCTGGACACGGCGAGCAGCGTGATCTTGCCGCTCTTGGCGTGCGGGACAAGGTCTAACGGGACGCCGAATAGCATCTGCACTTGGCCGCCGACGAGGTCGACTGCCGCCGGCGCGCCGCCCTTGTACGGCACATGCGTCATTTTCAGTCCCGCACGTGCGAGGAACAGCGCCGGCGTAAGGTGGCTAACAGTGCCGGCGCCGGCGGAGGCATAGTTGAGCTGCCCCGGGCGCGCCTTCACGTAGTCGATGAACTCCTTAAGGTTCTTCACCGGCAGCGACACGTGCACGCCGAGAATGAAGGGGTTGGTGCCGAGGATCGAGATCGGCGCGAAGTCCTTCAGGGGATCGTAGTTGACCTTCTGCACCAGCGGCAGGATCGAGATCAGTGAGACGGGGGGGAAAAGCAGCGTGTAGCCGTCGGCCGGGGACTTCGCCACGAACTCCGCGGCAATCGCGCCGCCTGCGCCGACGCGGTTCTCGACCAGGAACTGCTGGCCGAACACTGCCGACAGTCGTTCCGACGCGATGCGGGCCTGAATGTCGGTGTTGCCACCGGCGGCGAACGGCACAGTCACCTTGACCGGCCGCTGCGGCCAGGTTTGCGCGTGCGCCAGTTGCGACATGAAGGCCGCGCACAGTGAAACGAACGCAATCAGCCGCTTTTTCATTGAATGCCTCCTATTCGTTTGTGTTGTGCGGCCCAACGTATAGTTAACTTCCGAAATGTCCCCTATATTGGACACCCGCTGTCCGGTGCCTGTCATCTGTTTCGAAAATCAATGTATTACAGCGCTGCTTGCATGTATGCGCGCATGGTGCGCCGCGATGTCGTGCCAATTATCACAGGATAGGCGCCCGGGAGGAAAGAAATGAACCAGGAATCAAGGGAGTCTGCGATGCGGGTATATCATGCTCCGGCACGACATTTTCCGGATTTGACGATGGCCGATTACCGCATCGAGCACGACAGCTTCGGCGAGATCCGCGTTCCCGCCGACAGGCTGTGGGGCGCGCAGACGCAGCGCTCGCTCGAGAATTTCCGCATTTCCGGCGAGCGCATGCCCGTTGAGCTGATCCGGGCGCTCGCGCTGGTCAAGCGCTCTTGCGCGCGCGTGAACGTGGAGCTGAAGGAGCTTCCCGAGGAGAAGGCGAAGGCCATCGCCGCCGCTGCAGACGAGGTGCTCGCCGGAAAGCACGACGGCGAGTTTCCGCTCGTGGTCTGGCAGACGGGCTCGGGCACGCAGACCAACATGAACGTGAACGAGGTTCTCGCCAACCGGGCGAGCGAGCTCCTCGGGGGAGAGCGCGGCGAGAAGCGCCGAGTGCATCCCAACGACGAGGTCAACCACGGGCAGTCCTCGAACGACGTTTTTCCCACCGCGATGAGCGTCGCCGCCGTTCAAGCCATCCATGATCGGCTCATGCCCGCGCTTTCGTCCTTGCGCGACGCTCTCTCGGCGAAGTCCGAAGCGTTCATGGGCATCGTCAAGATCGGGCGCACCCATCTGCAGGATGCCACCCCGCTCACGCTCGGGCAGGAAATCTCCGGCTGGGTGTCGCAGCTCGACCATGGCATCGCCCACGTGCGGGCCTCGCTCACTCATCTGTGCGAGCTCGCCCTGGGCGGCACCGCGGTAGGCACAGGACTCAACGCTCATCCCGAGTTCGGCGCGCGCGTGGCCAAGGAGCTGGGAAGAGCGACCGGACTGCCTTTCGTCTCGGCGCGCAACAAATTCGAGGCGCTCGCCGCGAACGACGCCCTGGTGAACGCCCACGGCGCGCTGAAGACGATCGCCGCGTCGCT
>VBDM01000302.1 GCA_005881355.1 Betaproteobacteria bacterium | reverse complement strand
TCCGCCTCTTCGCCCGGCACGAGCAGGAGCCTGCGCTCGTCTTCGCGCGGCTGGACACCGATTCGCCTGAGCGCGTCGAGATTGACTTCCACCCGGTGGCGCCTCGCGTGGGGCGGGAGTGGGACGAGATGCGAAAAGCTTTTTTTCCAAAGCCGGGGCTTGCGGGCAAAATCCGGCGCAACGGCATAGCGCGCCCCGAGCGAGCGCGCGAGCCACGCACCGCGCGGATGCTCGGAAAGATGGACCACGAGCTCGTAGCCCCGCGATCGCAGCATGGACAGGAGCCGCCACTCTGCGACCAAGCGCGCGGCCGTTCCCGAATCTTTCCAGTCGCGCCTCACCACGTGGATTTGCGCGATCGCCGGGTGCAGGTCGAGCATCTCGCGAGTCTCGGCATAGACGAGGGCAGACAAGCGCGTCGATCTCCAGGGCGGGCGCGCGGCTCTTGAGAACCATGAACACCGGCGAGGTCAGAAGAACGTCGCCGTGGTGGCGCAGCTGGATCACCAGCGCGCGCCGCAAGCCGGAAACGTCGATCGCATCTGCGGGGCCGTAAGGCATGCCCCGCACATTAGCAGAGAACCCCGGCGATACCCAAGGCGCCGGCGGCGAGCACCTTGCGCCGCTATTTCGGCTGATACTGAATGGCGACGAACACGTTGCTGCCCGGCGTGTTGAAGTTTTGCGCGAGCTCGTATTCCCGGTCGAATACATTGTTCCACCGGGCCCGGATCGACCACTCGCGGTCGAGCGCGTAGCTAGCGGTCAGGTTGAGCAGCGCGTAGCCGTGCATTCTGCTTCCCTCCGCCTCGCCCGCCTGATCGAAGCGGGCGCTGCTCGCCACGACTTCGCCGCCCAAGGTCCAGGATCCTGAGGTTTTGCTCAGCCCAGCGCTGCTGAATTCCTTGGCGCGCCGCGGCAGCATCAATCCGGTCGCCTCGTCGACTGGATTCTGCAATGTGACGCGCGTATACGCCTGGAGTACGGCGAAGGAGCCCTGGTAGCCCAGCTCCACGCCCCTGATCCTCGCGCTTTCCAGATTCTGGACAGTTCCGGCGAACGTGGCGGGATCGGTGAGGACGAAGATGATCAGATCGTCGATGTGGTTGTCGAAATACGTAGCGCTGAACCGGTTCGTTCTCATCTGGTAGCTCACACCGGCTTCCTTGCTGTGCGAGCTCTCCGGCCGCAGGTTCGGATTGGGGGTAAAGCTCCCGGTCGGATCGATTGCGTAGAGATCGTTGAACGTGGGCGCCTTGAACGCGGTTCCGGCGCCGACGCGAAACCGCAACTCGCCGGTCAGTCGATAGGCGTAGCCGAGCAAGCCGGTGGTGTGGCTGCCGAACTGGCTGTTGTCGTCGACGCGGACGTTCGCCTGTAAGTCGTGCTTCCCGAACGCGCCGAGGTAGCCTGCGAATGCGGACTTGATGGTGCGTTGGTTCTGCGCAAACGTCGAATCGCTCGTGACGTCCTGGATCAGATACTCAGCGCCGGCGATCGCAGTTCCCGGGCCGAGCTTGATGTCGTTCTGCCAAGTGTACTGGGGTTGCCTCGTGGCGAAGACGCTCGGGAGGACGCCGGTGGTCGTACTCTTGTCCTGGCCTTGTCCCGCTCTCAAGAGGCTCTTCCAAGCACTGGTGATTTCGTTGGAGCTGTAGACCGAGAACGCGGAAAGCGTCTGATGGTTCACCCCGTCGATCGTGGGATCGTTGTCCAGATGCGTGTGGCCATCGCTTTGAAATACCGTAACGCCGAGCTCGTTCCGCGTATCCAGGTGGTAGGCAATCTTTCCGGAAAAATTCTGGTTCCGATAGCCATCTCTGTCCGGGTCGTGTCCAAAGGCTCCCGGCTTCGTCGCATCGAAGCCGTCGCTCCCGACATATCCGACACTCAGGCTGAAGTCCGCGCTGCCGATCGTGCGGTTGACGCCTGCGGTGACGCTGCTCGTGCTGTACGTTCCGACGCCGGCGGTAACGCTGGCAGAAGGAGCATATTTCCCATTCCGGGTGAAGATCTGAATAACGCCGCCGATTGCGTCGGACCCGTACAGACCGCTCAACTGGCCCGGAACGATCTCGATGCGCTCGATCTGATTGAGCGGAATGTTCTCTAGCGCAGTGGTGCCGAGCGTGGCGGAGCCGATTCTCATGCCGTCAACCAGGACCAGGGTATGACCGCTGTTGGCCCCACGCATGAACACACTGCTCGGCTGCCCGAATCCGCCGTTGCTTGCGATCTCGACCCCGCCCAGCGCCTGGAGCACCTCGACCAGGGTTTGCTGGGCGGCTTTGGCAATATCCTCGGCGGTGATGATCGTGACGGGCTGCAGCGTCTCGGATCGGGGTTGAGGCAGGCGGCTTGCCGTGACGACGACGGCTTCGTCCTGATTCTGAGCGAGCGCGCACGGCGCCGCGGCCGCCGCGAGTGCGGCAATGATGGATCGTTTCAAGGTTTCCTCCCTCGGCATGCGTCCCCGCGTGCCGGACTCCGGTTGCAAGAAGAAATGCAATGACGAAGCGCGCCGGTCTCCCACCGCGCCCCGCGGCATTTCCCACCATCGGTTGAGGCCGGTCTCCGGGCTTGTGGGATCGGGCGTATCGCCTTCCCGTAGGCTTGCGCCCACAGTGGCTGGGTAGATACGCCCGCACGCACTTACCGTTGCGGGGGCAGCAGAGGCATTGGCAGGAGAGCCTGCCGCACCTCTTTCCCGTTTCACCCCGGCGCGAGGCACGCGCCGGGACACCTCGAACGAGCGCGTTGATTGTACAACACAAGTCGCAGGGCTTCAGCTTGCGGCGGCATCGGGAATCTACATTGAAAACGAATCCTTACACCTTGACCTAACAGGATTTTCCAAACTATAGTGTGCCGATGGACACGGAATTGGCTACCCTCGAGGAAAAAATTCGCCAGGCGGCGCGGCTGTGCCAGCGGCTGCGGGACGAAAACCGGGGGCTGCGCCAACAACTGGCCGCATTGCAGGGCGACAAGAAGCAGCTTGCGGAGAAGATTGACGGAGCGCGTAACCGGCTCGAG
>VBDM01000301.1 GCA_005881355.1 Betaproteobacteria bacterium | reverse complement strand
CTCTTCTACGTCGCCGCCACTCGCGCCAGGCAGCGCCTGCACCTCCTCGCCTGCGCGAAGGCCGACGAAGACCTCAGGCCCAAAGAACCCTCGCGCCGCTCGCTCCTCGCGAAGATCTGGTGGCAAGCGCGCGAGCACTTCGGCGAAGCGCCCGCCGATGCGATCGCCGAGCCGGAGCGCATGCCGATCCACGATGTACTGCATCGCCTTCCGGCCGGCTTCCCTTTGCCGAAGGCGCCACCTTCAGTGAAGTGGACGGCGCCGGACGAGGGACGGCAGGAAGAGGAGATCGAGTTCTCATGGGCCGGAGAAACGGCGCGTCATGTCGGAACGGTCGTGCATCGCTGGCTGCAGCGCATCGCCGATGACGAGTTGCGCACGTGGGACGCCACGCGCATCGACGCGCTCGCGAGCCGCTTTGCAAAGGAACTCGAGCGGCGTGGCATTCCGCCGCCTTACCTGAAGGCTTCCACCGAGCAGGTCGGCGTTGCCCTGAAGAACGCGATCTCAGACGAGCGCGGTCGCTGGGTTCTCGGTCCGCATCCCGAAGCACGCAGCGAGCATCGCATCCGCGTGACAAGCGCTGCCGGGGCGAGCACCTACATCGTGGATCGCATCTTCCGCACGGTTGAGGATGTGCGCTGGATCGTCGACTACAAGACCAGCCGCCACGAGGGCGCCGACGTGGAAGGATTCCTCGAACGAGAAAAGCAGCGCTATCGCGCGCAGCTCGAGCGTTATGCGCGCGCGCTTGCCGCGAGCGAAGAGGCGATGCTCGGACTCTATTTCCCGTTGCTCGCGGGCTGGAGACAATGGCCGCGTTGACGCCTTTCCCGGATCGACCGGGTCTCTCCGACCGCTGCTGACCTTTCATGGACCTCGACATCACGCTTGCGCTCGCCGCCTCGGCGTTTCTCGGCACGGCGGTCGTGATCGCGAACGTCGGTCTTCGCTACCTGGATCCGGCGCGTGGAGCGCTCGTCAGCATTCCCTCGACGACGCTGCTTTTCTGGTTCCTCGCCCTGTTCCTGTTTCGCGGCGAAGGCTGGAACGCGACGGCGTTCGCGATCTTCGCGGTCGTGGGGCTGATCTTTCCCGCGTTGGTGACCTTCCTCAACTTCGCGTCGAACCGGCTCACCGGCCCGACGGTTGCCGGGACCGTGTCAAGCACGACGCCGCTCTTCGCGGTACTCGGGGCGATGATCTTCCTCCGCGAGCCGCTCACGCCGGCCGCGGCCGCGGGAACCGCAGCGATCGTGCTCGGGGTGATCGCGCTCACCGCGCGCGGAGCGGACCGGCCGCGCGCCTGGGCGGCGTGGGTGATCCTGCTGCCGCTCGCGGGCGCCGCGGTCCGCGGCGGAGCGCAGGCGGCCGTTAAAGGGGGACTCGCGCTCTGGCCCGATCCTTTCGTCGCGGCGCTGGTCGGCTATACTGTGTCGTCGGCGACGATCTTCGCGGCGAACCGAGCTTTCGTTCCGCGCGGGGGCGCCTCGCTCGACCGGCGCGGCGTCTTCTGGTTCATGGCAGTCGGGCTCTGCAACGGCCTGGGAGTGCTTGCCATGTACGCGGCGCTCAACCGCGGGCAGGTGAGCGTGGTCTCGCCGCTCGTTGCGACCTATCCGCTCTTCACGCTCGCGCTCTCCGCGCTCTTTCTCCGCGAGGAAAAGTTCGGCGCGCGCGTGCTCCTCGGGGTCGCGCTCACGGTCGCCGGCGTCGTGGTGCTCGTGCGAGCGTGATAGTCTTCGATGGGCACGCAGTTAACAGTGAATCTTACGCCGCTACGATTTGCTACCTCGGCTGGCAGGTGGCCGGTTATTTCAACTCGAAAACGACGGAGACGTTGAAGTTAAGCGCCTCGGTGCCAACTTCGATATTGGGGGCTTCGGCGTCATAGTTCCGTGCAAGGAACCCGCCGGACAAGACGCTGGGACTCTGATCCGCGACGCAAACGACTTCGCCGAGCGATTTACCAGACAACGACGCCAGCTTCTGAGCTTTGGCACGCGCATTCTGAAAAGCCATTTCGAGCCCGCGGGGCTGCGATTTTCCGGGATCGCCTACGAAGAACCGCAGCCCTTCAACTTGATTTGCGCCTGCCGCGACCGCCGCCTGCAGCAGCTCGCTTATTGACGCGGGATCTTCACGCGTGACGGTTACCAGATTGGAAACGCGAAAACCGGACGCCTTTTTCCCTTTTTCGACGCGCGATGAGATGGAGAAGTTGGAGGTTTGAACCTCCTGCGACGCAACGCCACGTTCCTTGAGCGCTGCGACAACGGCGTTCAGCTTCGCAGTGTTTCGTTTGAACGCCTCGGACGCTGACTGTGCACCCGTTTCCACGCCTACGGAAAATGACGCGCGATCAGGCTTCAATCTGAGCGTTGCGGCACCGCTCACGGTCACGGTGCGACCTGTCACGGAGGTGCACGGCTGGGTTTGTGCACCCGCCGAACTAGCGAGAAGAGTCGTTGTGATCACGATAACTGCAATTTGGCGCATGTTTTTCTCCGGACGTCCTAACGACTGGCATCAGCCGCGCGTTGGCACGTCAGTCATATAGCCGTTGTTGTTCCGGGATAAGGGGCTGTCTATTCAGCGTTCGTACCCCAACCGTCAAAATCGCAGTCATGTGCGAAACCCAAGGTGCACATCTCCCTGGTCCAATCTAAAACGGTGTTGTCGCTCATTGCGATTTCCGCAGTCCAGCCCGTGATTATCTGAACTTTTGCGTTCGAAACGGAAGGACGGTGTTCCACATCATAATTCTTGTTCTTCAGCTCCTCAGCAAGAGCAGCTGCCTTCTCCACGGTGTTGGTGTAAAAGAAAAATTCAAGCTTTCGTCGCTTCTCTGGCGTCACGTTGTAGGTGCGAAGCTGCTGGAGTGTTTGTGGCGTCAGGGCCATCT
>VBDM01000300.1:909-5535 GCA_005881355.1 Betaproteobacteria bacterium | reverse complement strand
GAGCTCCCATGTCCTCTGAGAAAGAAGCGACGACGAAGGTTTCCCCCCACGAGCTGGCCGCGGCGATTTACGTCGAGCTGGTCGGCAGGGCGTTTCTGCGCACCGACAACGCCGCGGTGATCAAGCCGGAAGCCGAGGCGCTCGTGAAGCTGAGCTTCGAGCTTGCCGCCGCGTTCAAGAAAGTCGAGAGGGCGTACCAGGCGGCTGCGGGCCCGCAGAACGTCGGCTACGACGTCCAGCTCTCGGACTTGAGCGGCTGGAAGAAGTAGCCGGCCTCCCGCGATCCGGAAAGGGCCAAGCGGCGCCGGGCCGACTCCTGTATAGTGTGCCCACGGTTCGTGTTCGCTTCGGTCCGGTTAGCGAGCCAGCCGCTTCGCGGTTCCACTCGAGTTCCCCGAATTCAAGAAGCGCATCCGCCTGAACCGGGTCGGAAGGCGAGATCCTTCCCAGGCCGATTTCAGGAGACCCCTATCGGCACGTCCTTCCAGGATCTCGGTCTTTCGGCGGAGCTGCTCCGCGCCGTGAGCGAGCGGGGCTACGCCGTTCCGACACCGATCCAGGTGCGGGCCATTCCGCTCGCGCTCTCCGGCCGCGATCTGCTCGGAGCCGCGCAGACCGGGACTGGAAAGACCACGGGCTTCACGCTGGCGATGCTGCAATTGCTCGCGGCGAAGGCCGATGCGGGCATCCCGCCCGCGCCTCGTCCCGCGGCTGGCGCGGGGTTTTCCGCGCCTCGTCCGATTCGCGCGCTCGTGATCGCGCCGACGCGCGAGCTCGCCGCGCAGGTCCAGGAGCGCGTGCGCGACTGCGGCCGGTTTCTGCAGCTCCGGTCCGCGGTCGTTTTCGGCGGCGTCGGGTTCGATCTGCAGGCGGCGGAGCTGCGTCGCGGAGTGGACATCGTCGTCGCGACGCCGGGCCGGCTGCTCGATCACGTGCATCAGAAGACGATCGATCTCGGGCGCGTCCAGATCCTCGTCCTCGACGAGGCCGACCGCACGCTCAACATGGGCTTCCTGCCCGACGTGCGCCGCGTTCTCTCGCTGCTGCCGGCGAAGCGCCAGAACCTGCTCTTCTCGGCGACGCTTCCCGATGAAATCAGGCAGCTCGCGGGCTCGTTCATGCGCGATCCGGCTACGGTCGAGATCGCGCGGCGCAACGCCCCGATCGAGCTGGTTTCCCAAGTCGTGCACCCGGTGGAAACGGGGCGCAAGCGCGAGCTGCTCGCGCATCTGATACGAACCAGGGACTGGGGCCGGGTGCTGGTTTTCACCAGGACCAAGCACGGCGCCAACCGGCTTGCGGAACAGCTCGGGCAAGAAGGCATCGAAGCCGGCGCCATTCACGGCAACAAGGCCGAGAACGCCCGCGCGCGCGCGCTCAGGCGCTTCAAAGCCGGCGAGCTGCCCTTGCTGGTCGCGACCGACGTCGCGGCGCGGGGGCTCGACATCGTTTCGCTGCCTCACGTAGTCAACTACGACCTTCCGAGCGTCCCCGGAGACTACGTCCATCGCGTCGGCCGCGCCGGAGCCGCGGGCGAGGCGGTCTCGCTGATGAACGCGGAGGACCGGCCGCTGCTAGCCGCGATCGAGCGGCTCATCGGCCGGAGGATAGAACAACGCGCCGTTCCCGGATTCGGGCCCGGATACCGGCTTTCGGCGCGAAGGCACGGGGAGCCGTCGCGCCTGAACGGAAATGGGGCGCGGGCTCGAAACCGGCCGCCTGGGCGGAGCAGCATGCCGGAGCGCGCGCCGGGCGCTTATCGCGCAGAGGAGGACTGATGCCGGATCCGCACCTGTCGTGGGCGGTGCGCGCATCGCGGGCCGACACCAGCGCCGCGCTCGATCGGCTGATGGACGACTGGTACGGGCAAGTCAAGGCGGACAGAGGCCTGCACGCCGCGATCGGCTTCGATTCCCATATGGAGCACCGGGACTGGGACAGCGCCAAGCACAGCATCGAGCGGACCTACGGGCGCTCCAGCCGCGAGCACCGGCAAACGCTGGACACCCTTGCCGCCGCCATCCAGAGCAGAAGGATGTTGAATCGCCCGGCGGGGTGACGCCCGCCTCAACCGCGCGCGAGCACGAGCGTGCAGGCGCGTTGGCCCAGCCGCCCCTTCATCACGAAGCGGTCGCCGTCGAGGCGGCCTTCGAAGAACACGGGATAAGGCTGGCCCCGGACGCGCTGCGAGCTGGCGATGCCGGTCCCCGTGAGCACGAGGCTGCCGTCGTCGGCCGGTCTGCCGCGCCCAAGATTGGAGCCAGGTTGTCCGGCGGTTCCGATCCCCACCAAGAACTCGCCGCCGGTGACGGTGAAGCGCCAGTTCTGCAGCAGCGGGGGAGAACCTTCGAACGCCTCGCACGAGCGGGTCGCCGTCCAGGCGCCATCGTAACGTGACGCCGCGGCCCCCGGCCGCGCTTTTTCCTGCGCGGTCCCCGCGGGCGCCTGAGTCGTTTGGGCCTTTTCCTGCGGGGGCGCCGAGGGCTTCGGCGACGGCTCCGGATTCTTGCCCGCCGCGGCGAGTTGGGCGTTCTCCTTGCGCGGGGTCGCTTCGGTCTGCGCGCGACGCTGCTTCGTCTGCGTTTCGGCGCGCGCCCTGGCGGATTTCGCCTCCGCCGTGCGCTCCAGCTCGAGTTGCCGCTTCGCCTCGGCCGCTTCGGCGCGCGCCTTGGCGAGCTGCGCTTCCACTTCGGCGCTCGGCCGTGCCGGCGTGAGCCATCCGGCCTGCCAGGCCGCAAATGCCGCAGCGACCACGACGGCCGAGCCGATCGCCCACGCCCAGCGCCGCGCGGGCCTGGCCGCACCTGGCCCGGCGGAGGGTCCGGGAGCAGAGCCCAGAGCACGCGAGGGGACGCTGCTCAAATCCACCGCGGCCGCGGGCCGCAGGACCTCGGCGATGATGGTCTCCTCCGATACCGCGGGGGCTGCGGGGGCAGCGTGCGCCGCGAGGATCGCGGCGCGGAACGCCTCGGCCGTCTGGAAGCGGTCCTCGGGCCTTTTCGCGAGCGCCGTCGAGACGACCGGGTCGTAGCGCTCCCAGCCCTTTCCGGGATCCGCGAGCGACGGCCGCATCGCCTCGCCGTGGCAGGTCGCGTAGGAGATCTGCTCCGGAGTGCCGACGAAAGGCTTGGCGCCGGTGACGAGCTGGTAGAACACCACGCCCGCGGCGAAGAGATCGGCGCGGTGGTCGATCGCCGCCGCCGCGTACTGCTCCGGCGCCATGTACCCGGGCGAGCCCAGCATCGCGCCGGTCTGCGTCAGCTCCGAGGCCTCGATGCGGGCAATGCCGAAATCGGCGACCTTCACCCTCCCGTTCATCATCACGATGATGTTCGCCGGCTTGATGTCCCGGTGCCACACGCGGCGCTCGTGCGCGTGCTCGAGCGCCTCCAGGAGCTGGGACATGACGCTCACGGCGTCGCGCTCTTCGAAGCGCGTCTTGCGGCCGAGGTATTCCCGGAGCGAATTGCCCTCGACGTACTCCATGGCGATGTACGCGACCGAGGCGTCCTCGCCGTAGTCGTACACCGCGACGATCCCGGGATGCGCGAGCTTGCCCGCGGCCTGGGCCTCGTTGCGGAAGCGCGCGAGCATCGCGGCCGCGGGGCGCTCGCCCTCGATCAGCTCCCTGCGGATCGTCTTGATCGCGACGGTGCGCCGGATGCCGGGATCGAATCCCTTGTACACGACGCCCATGGCGCCCCTCCCGAGCACCTCGGTGATCTCGTACTTGCCGAGACGGTTGGGGGTGGTCATGGGGATCAGAGTGTAAGAGGTTCGGTTTCCGAGGGCAAACTTGCCGGTTCGCCCGCAGCCGCGGGATGATAGCGGCATCGCGCGAAGGGAGAAACCATGCCGTTGCGGCCCGGATTCGACGTCGAACGCTTCAATCATTTCGGCAAGGATTTCCTGCCCGGCTTGGTCGGGCTCGAGCTCACCGAAGTTTCCGAAGGCTTGGTGAGAGGCGAGCTCGGGCTCCGCAAGGCCCTTCTCGCGCCGAACGGATACCTCCACGCCGGGGCGATCGTCACCTTCGCCGACACGCTCGCCGGCTACGGCTGCATCGCGCATCTGCCCGGGAACGCGCAGCTCAAGGTGAACTTCCTGAATACGGCGACGGAAGGCACGCTCTATGGCGAGGCGCGCGCCGTGCACCTCGGGCGCACGACGCAGGTCTGGGACGCGCTGGTGACCCACGGCGAGGAACGGCGCAAGCTCGCGCTTTTCCGCTGCACGCAGCTGGTCATTTATCCGAGGTAGAGCGGACCGTTTCCCGCGGCTTGTCGGCGAGGCCGGAAAAGTGCATCCTGATGCGCGAAAACGCGCGGATTTCATCCACCCCAACAGGAAGGAGGAAAAAATGATCGATGCGGAAAAAGCACCGTACGGAGCGTTGCTGCTGCGGGTCAGCATGGGGGCCCTGTTCATTCTTCACGGCCTCTATCTCAAGGCCATGGTGTTCGGGATGGCGGGGGCCGGAAAGTATTTCGCTTCCCTGGGACTGCCGGACTGGTTCGCCTGGGTCGTCATGGCGTACGAGACGCTCGGCGGACTGGCGCTCATCTTCGGGGTCTATACGCGATGGGTTGCGGTCTTTCTCGGGGTTCACCTGCTCTTCGCGGCCTA
>VBDM01000300.1:0-892 GCA_005881355.1 Betaproteobacteria bacterium | reverse complement strand
TCTGGGCGATCGTCTGCTTCGCGCTCGCTCTCGTGGGCGACGGCGCGTATGCCTTGAAGACGAGGAGAGCCGCCTCAACCCCGAGCGTTTGAGCGCGGAGGGGCTCGAGCGCCTGCGCGCCGAGTTCGATCGCGGCAGGAAAACGGCGCGGGCGATACGCGAGACCATCGCGTAGCGCGATTCGCCGCCTCGCGGCGCGCGGGCACTGGCCCTCGCCGCCTCGCGGGTGTACGCTTTTGCTTTCCCGCCCGAGCACAAGAACCCGTCCGGAGGAGATCATGGCCGACTTCACATTGCGGGTGAACGGAGCGACGCGAAAGGTTTCTTCGGTCGCGCCCGACACGCCGCTCCTTTACGTCCTGCGCAACGACCTGGAGCTGAACGGCCCGAAGTTCGGCTGCGGGCTCGCCCAGTGCGGCGCCTGCACCGTGCTGATCGACGGCAAATCCGCGCGCTCCTGTTCGGTGCCGGTGTCGGCCGCGGCGAAGGGAGCCATCACCACGCTCGAGGGCCTGGGCACGATGGAGAAGCTCCACCCGCTGCAGCGCGCTTTCATCGAGGAGCAGGCCTGCCAGTGCGGCTACTGCAGCAACGGCATGATCATGGCCGCCAAGGCGCTGCTCGACGGCAATCCCCGCCCGAGCGAGCGCGAGATCAAGCGGGCCTTGGACGGCCACCTGTGCCGCTGCGCCTCGCACAACCGCATCGTGCGCGCCGTGCAACGCGCGGCTAAGGAGATGGCATGAAGCCCTCTCTCTCGCGCCGCGATTTTCTCAAGACCGGCAGCGCGCTGGTCGTCGCCTTCTCGCTCGCCCCCGAGCTTGCGTTCGGGCAGGCGAAGCCCGCCCCGCTCCCCGGGAGCCTCAACAACAACCGCATGCTCGACTCGTGG
>VBDM01000307.1 GCA_005881355.1 Betaproteobacteria bacterium | reverse complement strand
ATGTTGACGAGGATCGCCTTCAGGTGCGGGATGCGCAGCATGATCTTGAAGGCCTCGGTGACCTTCTCGGTCGTGGCGCCCCCGCCCACGTCGAGAAAATTCGCCGGCGCGCCGCCGTAGAGCTTGATGATGTCCATGGTCGCCATCGCGAGTCCCGCGCCGTTCACGAGGCACCCGATGTCGCCTTCGAGCTGGATGTAGTTGAGATCGTACTTCGAGGCTTCGACCTCGGCCGGGTCTTCCTCGTCGAGGTCGCGCAGCTGCTGCCATTCCGGGTGCCGGAATGCCGCGTTGTCGTCGAAGTCGATCTTGGCGTCGAGCGCGACCACCTTGCCGTCGCCGGTGAGAATCAGCGGGTTGATCTCCGCGAGGCTGCAATCCGTTTCGTCGAACGCCCGGTAGAGGCCTTTCAGGATGGTGCGCGCTTGCGGCACGCTCGCGGCCGGAACGCCGATTTTCTTCGCGATGTCGTCGGCCTCGGCGTCCTTCAAACCCGTTCCCGGGTCGATGAATACCTTTTGGATCTTCTCGGGCGTCTTCGCCGCGACTTCCTCGATGTCCATGCCGCCTTCGCTGGAAGCCATGAGCGCGACGCGTTGCGTGCCGCGATCGACCACCATCCCGACGTAGAGCTCCTTCTTGATGTCGGCGCCTTCCTCGATCAGGAGCCTCCTGACTTTCTGGCCCTCGGGTCCGGTCTGGTGGGTCTTGAGCATCATGCCGAGGATTTCGCCCGCCCGCTCGCGCACTTCATCGGCCGATCTTGCGACCTTCACGCCGCCGCCCTTGCCGCGGCCGCCGGCGTGGATCTGCGCTTTCACGACCCACGCCTTGCCGCCGAGCTCGCGCGCGGCCTTCGCCGCGTCGTCGACGGAGAAGCAGGGAACGCCGCGCGGCGTCGCGACGCCGTACTTGCGCAGGATCTCTTTCGCCTGGTACTCGTGGATTTTCATCGCTTCGCCCGTCGACCCGAGGGATGGGATTGTCCCGAGGCGCCGCTCCCCCGCGCATTGATGCCGGTCAAGCATACACGAGCGGCGGTGTAGAATCGCCCCGGTCCCTTCTTCCGGCGCCACGCCCCGAGTGAAGTACGTTCTTGCGCTCGACCAGGGCACGACCAGCTCGCGCGCGATCGTGTTCGACGAGCGCGGGCGCCCTCGCGCCGCGGCGCAAAAGGAATTCCGCCAGATCTTTCCCCGGCCCGGCTGGGTCGAGCACGACCCCGAGGAGATTTTCCGCTCGCAGCTCGCCTGCGCGCGATCGGCGCTCAGGAAAGCGAAGCTCGCCCCCTCGCGCCTTGCCGCGATCGGCATCACGAATCAGAGAGAAACGGTGGTCGTCTGGGACCGGCGCACGGGAAAGCCCGCGCACCGCGCCATCGTGTGGCAGGACCGGCGCACCGCCGAGCGCTGCGAGGAGCTGAAAAAAGCGGGCCTCGCCGAGACCATCCGCGCGAAGACGGGCCTCGTGATCGACCCGTATTTCTCGGCGACCAAGCTCGAGTGGCTGCTTGACAACGTGTCCGGCCTGCGCGCGCGCGCCGAGCGCGGCGAGCTCGTCTTCGGCACCATCGATACCTGGCTCACTTGGCGGCTTTCGGCCGGAGCGCTCCACGTCACCGATCCGAGCAACGCCTCGCGCACCATGCTCTACGACATCCACCGCGGCGAATGGGACGACGGGCTGCTCGGAATTTTCCGCGTGCCGCGCGCCATGCTGCCCGAGGTCCTGCCCTCCTCCCATATCTACGGCACGACTGCGAAGAGCATGCTCGGCGCCGAAGTCCCCATCGCCGGAATCGCCGGCGACCAGCAGGCGGCGCTCTTCGGGCAGGCCTGCCACGAGGCGGGGATGGCGAAGAACACCTACGGCACCGGGTGCTTTCTGCTGCTCAACACGGGGAGCGAGGCGATCGCCTCGAAAAGCGGCCTCGTCGCCACCTGCGCGGCGCAAGCCAACATCAAACAATTCGCGCTCGAGGGGAGCGTGTTCATCGGCGGGGCGGTGGTGCAGTGGCTGCGCGACGGCCTGCGCCTCATCAAGAAATCGGTGGACGTGGAGAAGCTCGCGGCGAGCGTGCGCGATTCGGGCGGCGTGTACTTCGTTCCGGCCTTCGCGGGCCTGGGCGCCCCCTACTGGGACCCGTACGCGCGCGGGGCCATCGTCGGCTTGACGCGCGGCTCGAACGCCGGCCACATCGCGCGCGCGGCTCTGGAATCGATCGGCTTCCAGTCGGCCGAGCTCCTGCACGCTATGGAACGGGACTCCGGCGTGAAATCGAAAGAACTGCGCGTCGACGGCGGCGCCGCCGCGGACGATCTGCTCATGCAATTTCAATCCGATCTGCTCGGCGTGCCCGTGGTGCGTCCGCGCGTGCTCGAGACCACGGCGCTTGGGGCGGCTTATCTCGCCGGATTGGCCACCGGCGTGTGGGCGAGCCGCGAGGAAATCGCGAAACAATGGAAAGTCGCGAAACGCTTCGAGCCGCGGATGAAGCGCGAAGACGCGGAGCGGCGGATGGAAGAATGGAAGCGCGCGCTCGAGCGGGCGAGGGATTGGGGGAAGGGATGAGTGGTGGCGGGAGGCAGGCGGTTTCTTGTGTCAGGGGAGCACGGCAGTTCGCGTCGACCTCGGCCCCGCTGGTGCAAGTCCTCGGCCAGTGAATTCTGCGTTATATGGCACAGGTGTGAACACGCGTATTACCCGCTACCTTTGTCCGCTTTCGACCCA
>VBDM01000309.1 GCA_005881355.1 Betaproteobacteria bacterium | reverse complement strand
GCGTATTCGCGCGCACGGTGGCCGACGCCGCCTATTTCGCCGCCTGCCTCGCCGAGCCGGAAACCATGGCAGCGGAAATCGAGGCGTTCTCGCGCCCGCCGCGAATCGCTTTTCTCGCGCGTTTCCCCTGGAACGCCGCGGAGCCGGACGCCGCGGCGCATCTGCAGATTACGCTGAACCGTCTCCTAGGCGGCGGGACGGCTCTGGAGAGAACGGCGCTGCCCGATTCCTTCGACGACGCGCACCGGGTGCATCGGACCATCATGCTCTACGAGGGAGCGCGCGAGCACGCCCCGAGGCAGGCGCAGCACCGGCGCGTCATGAGCGCGGCGCTGAACGCCGCGATAGACGAAGGGCTCGCGATCCCGCACGACGATTATCGCAGCGCGCTCGCGAGGCGCGCGGCGCTCGTCGAGCTCGCGCTCGACCTGTTCGACGATTGCGATGCGATCGCATCGCTGCCGGCGCCGGGAGCCGCGCCGGCGCGGCTCGATATCACGGGTGACCCGAGCTTCTGCACCTTGTGGACGCTGCTCGGATTTCCCGCGGTCACCCTGCCGACCGGTTTGTCCGAAGCCGGCCTGCCCTACGGCGTGCAGCTCGCCGCCCGCGCGGGCGCCGACGATCAGCTGCTGCGCGTGGCGAGCTGGTGCGAAGCGGCGATCGGCTTCAACCGTTCTCCCGGCTGAAGGGCGAAAGTCCGCGCCGCGCGGGCGCGCCCGCTGGCGGCGCCATGTCTTTTCGGCTACGCTACGCGGCTCCGGAGCCGCACGCCGTGAAGAAGAGCACTTTTCCGACGCCGCAGGACGCGGAGGCCGCGTTCTACGAGGCTCTCGAGGCGGGCGATCTCGAGGCCATGATGGAAGTGTGGGCCGAAGACGAGGATATCGTCTGCGTGCACCCGGGCGGGCCGCGCCTGGCGGGCTACGATGAGGTGCGCGCGAGCTGGGCGCAGATCTTCGGCTCGGGCCAGCGGCTCAGCGTGCACGTTTCCAACCAGGTCGTCCTCTCGGGAATGATGCTCGCGGTCCACAGCGTGCACGAGAACATCCTGGTGCAGGGCGAGACGCGGCCGCGCGCGCCGGTCGCCGCCACCAACGTCTATCTTCGCACCGGCAACGGCTGGCGCATGATCCTGCATCACGGCTCGCCTGCGCCGCAGGCGCCGCAGGCGCCGCGAGCGGGCGTCGAATCGCCGAAAATCCTGCATTGAGCCGGAGCCCCGCGTACCGCGCGCCCTGGTGGCTGCCCGGCGGACACCTGCAGACTCTCTACGCCGCGCTCGCCGTGTATCCGCGGGCGGAGTGGAGCAGGCAACGCTGGGACACGCCCGACGGCGATTTCATCGATGTCGATCGCTTGCCGGGCAAACCCGGCGCTCCTCTCGTCGCGCTGTTTCATGGCCTGGAAGGCGGCTCGGGCAGCCACTACGCCGGGGCCCTCGCGCGCGAGCTCGCAAGGCGGGGGTGGCGCGGGGCGGTCGCGCACTTTCGCGGCTGCTCGGGCGAGCCGAACCGGCTGCCGCGGGCCTACCACTCCGGTGATGCGGACGAGATACGCTGGATCCTCCACCGTCTGCGCGCCGAGGCGCACGCGGCGCCGCTTTTCGCCGTGGGGGTGTCGCTCGGCGGCAACGCGCTTCTCAAGTGGCTGGGCGAGGACCGGGAGGCCAAGGCCATCCTCGCCGCTGCGGCCGCGGTCTCGGCCCCCGTCGAACTCATGGCGGCGGGCGATGCGCTCGGGCGGGGATTCAACCTCGTCTACACCCGCGCATTTCTCCGCACGATGAAGAAAAAGGGCGAGCAAAAGCTCGAGCGCTTTCCCGGCCTGTTCGACGGCGAGGCGATGCGGCGCGCGCGCACGCTGCGCGAATTCGACGAGGTCGTCACGGCACCCTTGCACGGATTCCGCGACACCGACGATTACTGGACGCGCTCAAGCGCAAAGCCCGTTCTCGCGCGCATCGAAGTGCCGACGCTGCTCTTGAACGCGCGCAATGACCCGTTTCTACCGGCGGCGGCGCTTCCGCGTCCGGATGAAGTGTCTTGCGTCGTGCGTCGCGAGTTTCCCGAGGAAGGCGGGCACGCCGCGTTCGTCTCCGGCCCGTTTCCCGGCAACCTGGATTGGCTGCCCAGGCGCGTGACCGATTTCTTCGACGAGGCGGCGGCCGGCCGCGACGCTGGATCGCCCGCTCGGGCGAATGGGATAATGGCGGCTCGAAACGCTCCCACAATGAATTTTCCCCCGCCGGAGATCTTCAAGGCCTACGACATCCGCGGCGTCGTCGGCAAGACGCTGACTCGCGATGGGGTGAAGCTGATCGGGCAGGCCCTCGGCAGCGAGCTGCTCGCGCGCGGCGGCGCCCGCGGCCGGCCGGAAATCGCCGTGGGCCGCGACGGGCGGCTCTCGGGCCCGGAGCTCGCCGCGGCGCTGATGGCGGGAATCCGCGCAAGCGGCGTGGACGTTGCCGAAATCGGGATGTTCGCGACGCCGCTCGCCTATTTCGCCGCGCACGAATTGGGCTGCGGGAGCGCCGTGTCGGTCACCGGCAGCCACAATCCGCCCGAGTACAACGGCCTGAAGATGGTGCTCGCCGGCACTACCCTCGCCGGCGAGGACGTGCAGCGCCTGCGCAGGCGGATCGAGTCCGGCGAACTCGCCCGCGGCGCCGGGCGGCACCGCCGCGCGGAGATCCGCGAGGCCTACCTCGGGCGCATCGCTTCGGACGTGCGGCTCGCG
>VBDM01000308.1 GCA_005881355.1 Betaproteobacteria bacterium | reverse complement strand
CCCAACCTGCGCGTCGCCTACAACAACGTGCACGGGTTCTACATCGAGATCACCAACGCCCACTCCGGCAAGGTCCCCGCCGACTATCGCCGCCGGCAGACGCTCAAGAACGCCGAGCGCTACATCACCCCGGAGCTGAAGGAGTTCGAGGACAAGGCGCTCTCGGCGAGGGACCGTGCGCTCGCACTCGAGAAATCGCTCTACGAGGACCTGCTCGCGATGCTCTGCGCCCATCTACCGCAGCTTCAGCGCATCGCGCGCGCGCTCGCCCAGCTCGACGTGCTCGCCTGCTTTGCCGCCACGTCGTCAGAGCGCAACTATTGCAGGCCAGAATTCACGGAAGACATCCTCATCGAGATCGACGCCGGCCGCCACCCGGTCGTGGAAGCGCAAGAATCGACGCGGTTCATCCCCAACGGCGCGCGGCTCTCGCCCCTGAGGCAGCTGCTGCTCATCACCGGCCCCAACATGGGCGGCAAGTCCACCTATATGCGGCAGGTGGCGCTGATCGCCCTGATGGCCCACATCGGCTCGTTCGTTCCGGCGAAATCGGCGCGCCTTGGACCCGTCGACCAGATCTTCACGCGGGTGGGCGCCGCCGACGATCTCGCCGGCGGCCGCTCGACCTTCATGGTCGAGATGACCGAGTCCGCGAACATCCTCCACAACGCGACCGAGCGAAGTCTCGTGCTCATGGACGAGGTCGGTCGCGGCACCTCGACTTTCGACGGCCTGGCGCTCGCCTGGGCGATCGCGCGCCAGCTGCTCGAGCGCAACAAGTCGCTCACGCTCTTCGCCACGCACTACTTCGAGATGACGCGGCTTGCGCTCGAATACAAGGAGGCGGCGAACGTCCACCTCGACGCCGTCGAGCACAGGGACACGATCGTATTTCTGCATGCGGTCGAGGAAGGCCCCGCGTCGCAGAGCTACGGCCTGCAGGTCGCGCAGCTCGCCGGCGTCCCCAGGGCGGTTATCCGCAACGCCCGCAGGGTTTTGCAGATGCTCGAGGATGCGCGTCTGACCGGCGGAGGCCAGTCGGATCTGTTCGCTGCGGGCAAGCCCGAGCCGGAGCCCGCGCCCGAGACCGACGTCCTGCGCGAGGCGCTCGACGCGGTCAATCCCGACGAGCTTTCACCGCGCGAGGCGCTCGAGCTGCTGTACCGTCTCAAGCGGCTGTGAGGCGGCCGCTCCTTTTTCTGCTGCTCGGGCTGGCCGGCTGCACCGCCCATATTCCGCCGCCGCTGCCCTCGGTCCGGGATGCCGGCATCCAATTCGCCCTGATCGGCGACACGCCCTACAGCGCCTTCGAAGCCTACGCGCTCGACGCGATGATCGAGGAGATGAACCGCGAAGACCTCGCCCTGGTCATTCACGTCGGGGACATCACCTCGGGCCGGGGACCGTGCACCGACGAATGGCTCGAGGCGCGCAAGCGCCAGTTCGAAAAATCGCGGCACCCGTTCATCCTGATTCCCGGCGACAACGAATGGGTAGACTGTTACCGAAGCGGCTTCGATCCGATGGAGCGCCTCAAGCGCTTTCGCGAGATCTTCGAAGCCGGCGACACGAGCCTCGGCGAGCGCCGCATAACGCTAGAGCGGCAGTCGGACAGCGGCGCGGCGCCGTTCCGTGAGTACCGCGAGCACATGCGCTGGATCACCGCCAACGTGCTCTTCGTGGGGGTGAACGTCCAGGGCAGCAACAACAATCTGGGGAGGACTCGCGAGATGAACGCCGAGCACCGCTCGCGCATGGCGGCGGTGTTCGCGTGGCTGGACAGCAGCCTCGAGCTTGCCACGCGGCGCCATCTCGCCGGGATGCTCATCTTTGCCCAAGGGGACCCGCATTTCGAGGGAAAACGCAAGGGACCGGACGGATTTGCGGAATTTCGCGCCGCACTGCGCAATCTCGCGCTCCGGTTCGGCAAGCCCGTTCTCTTCGTGAACGGGGATACGCACTTCTACAAGCTGGATCAACCATTACTCGATCCGGCGACAGGCGAGCCCATCGGCAACTTCACGCGCGTGATCGTGTTCGGCTCGCCGCAGACGCGCTGGATCATAGGGGGAATCGATCCTTCGTCTCCGCGGGTGTTCCAGCTGAGCCCCGTGCTGCAGCCGGGCTCGGGCCGCTAGCCGCGCCGCGGCGAATCAGTCCCGGTGCAGCTCAATTCAGATCGAGTGCGTGGCCCTTCAGGGGCTCGATGGGGACGTACTTGAGGACATTCTCGTGGGTGGATTCGAGGACGACCTGCGGCGCCATGCCGGCCTTGTAGGCCTCGACCCAGCGCAGCACGTGCAGGCACCAGCGGTCCCCGGGCTTCAAGCCCTTGAATCGCATTTCCGGGCGCGGCGTGCTGAGGTCGTTGCTGCGCGAGCGGCTGAATTCGAGAAACTCCTCGGTCACCTTGACGCACACGAGGTGCGCGACGCCTTCCGCGCCGTGCGTGG
>VBDM01000303.1:3717-5922 GCA_005881355.1 Betaproteobacteria bacterium | reverse complement strand
TGGGGACGGTCAAAAGCTCGGGGGGCCCCGCTGTACCAACTGTTACACTTTTTCGCTCCTCCGAGGTAGACCGGGGGCCGAGACCGGCGTTAATTGCCCCGGGGAGACATTTCATGAAGCACTTCAAGGAGGCAAACATGAAAGCAGCAGCCACGGTCGTCGCAGTCGCAGTCGCCGGTCTGTTTTCGGTCGCAGCTTCGGCGCAAACAGCCGGCACGGAGGTGCAGCGCGACGTCAACCAGCAGCAGCGCATAGAGCAGGGGCTGAAAAGCGGATCGCTCAACACCCGCGAAGCATCGCAGCTCGAAAGGGGCGAAGCGCGCATCGAGCGCATGGAATCGAACGCCGCCAAGGACGGCACGCTCAGCCCGGCCGAGAAAGCGCGCATCCAGCGCGCGCAAAACCAGGAAAGCCGCCAGATCAACCGGCTCGAGAACAACGCCGCCAGAGGCAATCCCAACTCGGCCTCATCGCAGCGCATGCAAGCCGACGTGCAGCGCAACGTCAACCAGCAGCAGCGCATCGAGCAGGGCATCCAGTCGGGACAGCTCACCAACCGCGAGGCCGGAAAACTCGAGCGCGGCCAGGCGCGGGTCGACCGGGCGGAAGCGCGCGCCGGCGCCGACGGACGGGTCGGGCCGAACGAGCAGCGGCGCATCCAGAAGGCGGAGAACAAGCAAAGCCGCCGCATCTACCGCGAGAAACACGACGCCCAGCACCGCTGACCGGATTCGCCGCAGGAACGGGCCCGCCTTTCGACGGCGGGCTCTTTTTTTTGGGTTTTCAGCTCGCGCGCCTCGAAGCAGGGCGAATGGGAAAAGAATGGCGAGCAGCTCGAGCTGCTCGCCGATCTTGAAGGAAGCCTGGAATCTTTCGAAGAGCTACACCGCGCTCGCTAAGCCCGCGCCAGCGCCGCCTTGACCCGCTCGGGCGTGAGCGGGGCGCGCCGCAGCCGCACGCCGGTCGCGTCGTAGAACGCGTTCGCGACCGCCGCGGGGATCGGGCGGATGGAAGGCTCGCCGGCGCCGGAGGGCGGCATCTCGGGCCGGTTGATCAGCACCACGTCGATCGATTCCGGCGCGTCGCGGATCTCCAGGATCGGATAGCTCATCCAGTCGATGCTGGTCACCTTCTCGCGATCGAAGCGCACCTCCTCGAAGAGCGTGCGCGACAACCCCTGCACGACGTTGCCCTCGATCGTGTAGCGCAGGCCCTCGGGGTTGATGATGAGGCCGCAGTCGTGCGCGACGGTGAATTTCTTCCCCCAGATGCGCCCGGTCTTGCGCTCGACCTCGATCTCGGCGATCACCGCCACGATGGTGCCGTTGCGCTGCGCGTAGGCGATTCCGCGGCCGGCGAGGACGTCGCCCGAGCGGTCCGCGCGCGGCGCGGGACGCGGCTGCCAGCCGGCTTTTTCAGCGGCGGCCTTGATCACCGCCGCGTCGCGCGTCGCGGCTACGTATTTCAGCCGGAATGCGACCGGATCTTCGCCCGCGGCAACGGCCAGCTCGTCGATGAACTGCTCGCTGCCGAACTGAATCTGCGGTCCCACCGGATCGCGCAGATGCGAGCTTCTGAGCGGCGAGCTGGCGTCAAGGAGCGGCGGGATCACTTCCCAGGCGAGCAGCTTGTTGTCGAAGCCGTAGGATTCGGCGGGCACGCCGAAGTCGATGCTCGGTTTGGGCGGCAGGCCGATCGACATGCCGGCGAGGCTGTCGCGCGGATCCGATTCGTTGGTGTCGATGTTCCTGCGCGAGAAGCCCTTCGAGACGATCTCGTAGCCGATCACCTTGCCCGAGGCGTCGAGCGCAGCGCGGCCGCGGTGCACGGACGCCGGGCCCTTCGGATCCCAGGCGATCCCGTCGCTGCGCATGCCCTGCACGCGCACGGGACGCCCCGTGAGCTTGGAGAGCAGCGCCGCATCGAGCGCCGCGTCGCCCGCGTCGTTCCGGCCGTACGATCCCGGTCCCGGCACCCAGATTGCGCGTACCTTTTCCGGCGGCACGCCGAGCAGCCGCGCGACCCCGGTCTGGACGAAGTGCGGCTTTTGCGAGCCGGTCCAGACGGTGACGCCGTCCGCGCGCACGTCGGCGACCGCGCAGGCGGGCCCCATGCTCGCGTGCGACTGGAACGGCCACTCGTATTCCGCCTCGATGACTTTCGCCGCGGTCTTGAACACGCCGTCCAAGTCACCTTTCTTCACTG
>VBDM01000303.1:0-3707 GCA_005881355.1 Betaproteobacteria bacterium | reverse complement strand
GAAGGGATCCTTCTTCGCCTCGTTCCACGAGATCTTGAGCATGCGCGAGGCGCGCACGGCATTCCACTCGTGATCGGCCACCACCGCGACGAAATCCTTTTCACGGACCACGCGCGCGCCCTTGACCGCGCGGATCGAGCCCTCGTCGACGCCGCCTACGGTGCAGGCGGCGCGCGAGCAGCGGACGACCCGGGCGTGAAGCATCTTCGGGAGAGAAATATCGGTCACGTACTTGTCGGTGCGGTAGACCTTGCCCGGCAGATCGCGGCGCGTGAAGGATTTTCCGACGACCCGGTATTCGGAAGGCGACTTCGGCTTTGCCTGGACCTTGATGTCCATGGGATTGCCGGTCTGCTTGTTCCACTCGACCTGATGATGGAAGTGGCGGCCGCCGATCAGCTCGGCGTAGCTCACTTTTTTCGCGGGATCGGAAACGGCACTTACCACGCCGTCGTCGACACGCAATTGCTCCACCGGAAGACCGAGCTTCTGCGAGGCAGATTGCACCAGCAGCCGCCGCGCCTCGGCCGCCGCGCTGCGCAGGGGTCGCGCGCCCGTCTGGATGCCGGTGCTGCCGGAGGCCCCGCCCTGGTTGCAGGTGAGCGCCGTGTCGCCCATGACGACGTCGACCTTGGCGACGTCCACGTCGAGCTCGTCGGCGACGATCTGCGCGATCGCGATGTCGAGGGACTGGCCCATGTCCATTTTGCCGAAAAAGGCGGTGACGCGGCCGTCGGGCAGGATCGCCACCCAGGAATCGAGCTCGGTCGGAAGAAGCGGCGGCTTGACGCTGGCTGACGCTTCGGCCAGGGCTTCGCCGACGAATGCAGAGCCGGTTACGGAGACGATCAGGGCGCCGGAGGCCTTCAGGAATTCGCGGCGGGAGAGCTGCATGTCGATGCGAGCATTCATGATCGTCTCCTCAGGCCATCTGCTGTTGGGCGCGCTTGATTGCGCGCATGATCGCCGCATGCGTCGCGCAGCGGCACTTGAGTCCGGCAAGAGCTTCCCGGATCTCGGCGTCGGTCGCCTTGGGATTCTTCTTCAGGAACGCCGCCGCGGTCATGATCCAGCCGTTGATGCAGTAGCCGCACTGCGGGACCTGCTCCTCGACATAGGCGGCCTGCAGCGGGTGCGGTTTCTCCGGCGTACCGAGACCCTTCAACGTCGTTACCCTCTTCCCCGCCACCGCCGAGAGCGGCATCACGCAGGAGCGCACCGGCTCTCCGTTCAGATGCACGGTGCACGCCCCGCATTGCGCGAGCCCGCAGCCGAAGTGCGGGTTGGTCATCCTGAGATCGTTGCGCAGGGCGTAGAGGAGCGGCATGTTCGGGTCGGCGTTGACCGTCACCGTTCTTCCGTCGACGGCGAATTTGATGCTTGCCATGAAGCCTCCTTTGGGTCGTGTGCGGCCCCGCGAACGGGAGCCGCCAAAGTCTTGTGCCTTTAGTTTAGACCCCGGAATCGGCGCATGCAACGCGACCGCCCGATGCCCGGTGATACGATAGCGCCATGAAGGCAGGGGTGCGCGAGACCGGGGTCGATTTCGAGCGCTTCGGGCTGCGCCGCTTTGTAGAGGAATTGCGACAGGCGGGCGAGCTCGAGGTGCGCTCCGCGCCCGCCGAGCTCGCCGAGGTCGCGCCCGCGCTCGAAGGCAATGCCAGGGCGGTGCTCTTCGAGCGCGTCGGCAAGGAGGGCGCGCAACTGGTCGGCAACGTCATGGGAACCCGGGCGCGCCTCGCCCGCGCCTTTGGCGTGGCGCCCGACAAGTTGCTCCCCGAAGTGCTTCGCCGCCTGCGCACGACGCCGCAAGTCGTCGAGGTGCCGCGCGAGGCGGCGCCGGCGCAGGAAGTCGTGCTCGCGGGCGACAAGGCGGACCTGACGACGCTGCCCGTCAACCTCCAGCACGGCTTCGACGGCGCGCCGTACATCTCCGCCTCGATCGATTTCGTCGTCGATCCCTCGAACGGCTGGACCAACGTCGGCGTGCGCCGCCTCATGCTGCGCGGCCGAAGAGAAGCGGGGATCGACGTCAATTCGCCCTCCGACCTGCGCGCGCTCTACGAGACGGCGGTGAAGCAAGGGCGGCGATTGCCCATCGCGTTCGTGATCGGCGCGCATCCGCTCGACTTCGTCGCTGCGGTGATGCGCCTGCCGGTGGACGAGCTGGGCCTCGTCGCGAGCCTGCGCGATGCGCCGCTCGCGGTCGTGAAATGCGTGACTTCCGATATTCGCGTGCCCGCGGACGCGGAGTGGGTGCTCGAAGGTTATCTCGACGAGCGCGGCCACGTCGAGGCCGAGGGGCCGTACGGCGAGTTTCTCGGCTACTACGGCGCAGTGAAGCAGAACCCGGTTTTCCATCTCACCGCGATTACGCGGCGCCGCGACGCGCTGTTCCAGACGGCGACCATCGGGGGCCGCAATCTCGGCCGCACCGACACCGCGCAGCTGAACGCGCTGCGCACCGAGGTGATGGTCTGGCGCGCGCTCGAAACGGCGGTGCGCGAGGTCGGGGCGGTGTATGCGACGCCCTCGAGCGGAGGCATGTACACTCTGCGCATCGCGCTGCGCCAGCGCGTGCCCGGCGAGGCCCGCAACGCCATCGCCGCGGCGTTCGGCTGCCTCGCCAACGTCAAGCACGTGTTGGTGGTCGATCCGGACGTCGACATTTTTTCAGACGAGCAGATGGACTGGGCGCTCGCGACGCGCTTCCAGGCCGACCGCGACCTCGTCGTGCAATCGGGATTCCGCGCGCTGCCGCTCGATCCTTCGCTGTGGGCGAGGCGCACGGAATCGAATCCACGACACCTGAGCCGCCGCGATTCGAAGGCGAGCGTTTCGCGTCGGTCGAAACGGCGCTTGCCGACGGCCCGAAGACTTTCGAAGCGCTGATGGCGGCGCTCGCGAGCGGCGACGGGCGCGAAGTGGTGCTCGCGCTCGAGGCGCTGCGCGAAGCCGGGCGCCTCGCGAGGGAGAAGGACGGCGGCTACGCGTTGAAATCCTGAGCGCGCGGCGTTGCAGCGCGAAGGTTTTTACGCCTGGGCCTGCAGAGCCCGGATGCGCTCCTCGATCGGCGGATGGCTGGAGAAGAGCGCCATCCATCCCGGCGCGCCGTTGATGCCCGATGCGACCATCGATTGCGGCAGCGCGCCCGGCTGCAGGCCGCCCAAGCGCATGAGCGCGCCTATCATCGGCCGCGGCGAGCCGAGCAGCCCTGCCGAGCCCGCGTCGGCGCGGAACTCGCGCTGGCGCGAAAACCACATGACGATTATCGAGGCGAGGATCCCGAACACGATCTGACTGACGAACACCGTGATGTAGAAGCCCGGTCCGATGCCGCGCTCGGTGCGGAACACCGCCTTGTCCACGATGAAGCCCACGACGCGCGACAGGAAAAACACGAAAGTATTGAGCACGCCCTGGATGAGGGTCAGGGTCACCATGTCGCCGTTGGCGACGTGAGTGATCTCGTGGCCGAGCACCGCTTCGACCTCCTCCCGGCTCATCGATTCGAGCAAACCGGTCGAGACTGCGACCAGCGCCGAATTCTTGAACGCTCCCGTCGCAAAAGCGTTCGGCGCGCCTTCGTACACGGCGACCTCCGGCATGCCGATATTCGCCTTGTCGGCGAGGCGCTGCACCGTGTCCACCAGCCACTGCTCGTGCGCGCCTTCGGGCGATTTTATGACGTGCGCGCCCGTGGACCA
>VBDM01000299.1 GCA_005881355.1 Betaproteobacteria bacterium | reverse complement strand
TAGAGGCCGGCTTCCACCTGCGGCGCCACCGATTGGAGTTGCTCGCGCTGGTTTTCCTCGGTGGCTTTGTCCTCGCGCAGCCGCAGCGCCGACCCTTGAGCGTGCGTCATCGGCTCGATGCCGTCGGTGTCGACCTTCTGCATCTGCCCGATCAGTTCGAAGATGTTGTTTAGCTGGGCTTGAACGGCCCGGGCTTCCGCGTCGCTGATGCCGATTCGGGCCAATTCGGCGATGCGTTGGACTTCCTGCGGGGATAGCGGCATGAAAAATCGCTTAAAACGAAAATTTATTTGCTGTATTATAGCGCAACCCCAAGGAAATCAGCAGGATGTTCGGCTTTTTGCGTGGCTACTTCTCCGACGACATGGCGATCGACCTCGGCACGGCCAATACGCTCATTTACGTGCGCGGCAAAGGCATCGTGCTCGACGAGCCTTCGGTCGTCGCGATCCGCCAGGAAGGCGGCCCCAATTCCAAGAAAACCATTCAGGCGGTCGGCAAGGAAGCGAAAATGATGTTGGGCAAGACGCCCGGCAATATCATCGCGATCCGTCCCATGAAGGACGGCGTGATCGCCGACTTCACCGTCACCGAGCAGATGCTCAAGCAGTTCATCAAGAAAGTGCACGAGTCGCGCCTGTTCTCGCCCTCGCCCCGCATCATCATCTGCGTGCCCTGCGGCTCGACGCAGGTCGAGCGGCGCGCGATCCGCGAGGCCGCCATCGAGGCCGGGGCAAGCCAGGTGTTCCTGATCGAAGAGCCGATGGCGGCGGCGATCGGCGCGGACCTTCCGGTCGCCGAAGCCACGGGCTCGATGGTGGTGGACATCGGCGGCGGCACGACCGAGGTCGGCGTGATCTCGCTCGGCGGCATGGTGTACTCGGGCAGCGTGCGCGTCGGGGGCGACAAGTTCGACGAGGCCATCATCAATTACATCCGCCGCAACTACGGCATGCTGATCGGCGAGACCACGGCCGAGACGGTCAAAAAGGAAATCGGCTCGGCCTTCCCGGGGTCCGAAGTGCGCGAGATGGAAGTGAAGGGCCGCAATCTCGCCGAAGGGATCCCGAGGAGCTTCACCATCTCCTCGAACGAGATCCTGGAGGCGCTCACCGAGCCTCTCAACCAGGTCATCGGCGCGATAAAGTCGGGGCTCGAGCAGACGCCGCCGGAACTGGGCGCCGATATCGCCGAGAAGGGCATGGTGCTCGCCGGCGGCGGGGCGCTGCTGCGCGATATCGACAGACTGCTCATGGAAGAGACGGGGCTGCCGGTGATCGTCGCCGACGATCCGCTCACCTGCGTGGTGCGCGGATCGGGCAAGGCGCTGGAGAGAATGGACAAGCTCGGGAGCATCTTCGCAAGCGAGTAAAGCGTGGGGGCTAGGGACTCGGGAGCGGGCACTGGGGAGAAGCGACTGCCGCACATGCGTTCTTGATGGGTGTGCATTTTCCTAGCTCCTGACTCCTAATCCCCAGCCCCCATGGATTACCAGCCGCCGCCGTTTTTCAGCCGCGGACCCGCGCCGCTCGTACGCCTAGGGTTTTTCGTATCGCTCGCGGTTCTCCTGATGGTGCTCGACGCGCGCTTCCGCTACGCGGAATCGCTGCGCCAGGTCGTCGCCCTCCTCGTCTATCCGTTCCAGCGAACGGCGCTCGCGCCGGTGGAGCTGTTCGGCGCCACCTCCGAGTTCTTCACCACCCGGGTGGCTTTGATGCGCGAGAACGACGAGCTCAAGGCCAAGCGGCTGCTGGCTGCGAACGACCTGCTCACCCTCCAAGCGCTGCGCGCCGAGAACGCGCAGCTCAGGCGCTTGCTCGATGCGCGCGAACGCCTGCCGCGCAAATCCATCCTGGCCGAGATCCTCTATCAGGGGCGCGATCCCTTCTCGCGCAAAGTCGTCCTCGACAAGGGCAGCCAGCAGGGCATCCAGGCCGGCCAGGCGGTCATCGACGATATCGGCGTCATCGGCCAGGTTACGCGAGTGCATTTGCTGCTCTCCGAAGTGACACTGGTCACGGACAAGGAGCAGAGAACCCCGGTGCAGGTCGTCAGGAACGGGCTGCGCGCCATCATCTACGGCGGCGGGGACAGAGGCATGCTCGACCTGAGCAATATGGCGGCGAACGCCGACGTCCAGGCCGATGACGTGCTCGTGACTTCGGGCATCGACGGCACCTATCCGGCGGGCCTCCCGGTCGCGAAGGTGTCGCGCATCGAGCGCGACACCGCGTCGTTTGCCAAGATCACCTGCGTGCCCACTGCGGGCACGGATCGGAACCGGCAGGTGCTGGTGCTCTCCCGGGAGGCGATCCTGCCGCCCCCCCCGGTCGAGCCCGAGCCCGGAGCGAGCGGCCTCTCGAAACAGAAAGCGCGCCAGAAAGCGCGAACGAGTCCGGGGGCAGGCTAGTGTCCTTCTACGAACAGTCGCAGCGCATCCTGTCGCCCGTGAGAGCGGGCTATATCGCGCTCACCTTCGCGGTCGCGCTGCTCTTCAACCTGCTGCCGTGGCGCGATGTGGTCGGGCTGCCCGACATGGTGGCGCTCGTCCTCACCTTCTGGTGCGTGCATGAGCCGCGCAGGACCGGCATCGGCATCGCCTGGCTCATGGGGCTCCTCATGGACGCGGGCAACGGCGCGCTCCTCGGCCAGCACGCTTTTGCCTACGCCGTTCTCGCCTTCGCCGCGATCAGCCTGCACCGGCGCATCCTGTGGTTCTCGCTGTGGCGGCAGGCCGCGCACGTGCTGGTGCTTCTGCTTGCAAGCCAGTTCCTCATGGTCGCCGTGCGGCTGGTCGCGGGCGGAGTGTTCCCCGGTTATGCGTACTTCGTCGCGAGCGTGATCGCCGCGGCGCTGTGGCCCGCCGCGACCTACGTTCTCCTCCTGCCGCAACGCAGGCCGCAGGGCCTGGACGAGAACCGGCCGATCTGAGCGCATGCGTTTCGCCGAGATCCGAGACACCCAGCGCGAGCTGCATTACTTCCAGCTGCGCCTGGGAGTCGCGGGTGTGATCGTGATCGTCGCCTTTGTCATTCTGTTCGCGCGTTTTTTCTATCTGCAAGTCATCCAGCACCAATACTATGAGACCAAAGCCGAGGACAACCGCATATCGATCGTGCCGCTGCAGCCCAACCGCGGGAACTACTCCGCCTATACCTTGGAGCTCACGCAAAGCAAGATCGCCGATCTCGAAGGCACGATCGACGCGCTTTCAGCCATCGTCGACATCCAGCCGAGGGACCGCCGGCGCTTCCAGCGCATGAGGGAGGATCCCAAGAGCCCCGACAGCCTGCCGATCCGCACCCGCCTCACCGACGAAGAGGTCGCCAAGCTCGCAGTTAACCGCTACCGTTTCCAAGGCGTGGATATCAAGGGAAGGCTGTTCCGGCAGTATCCCCTCGGAGAGGTCGCCTCGCACGTCGTGGGTTACATCAGCCGGATCGACGACCGCGACCTCGAGCGCATCGAGGAGGTGGGCGATTCGCCGAATTACAAGGGAACCGATCATATCGGCAAGACCGGCCTGGAGCAGAGCTACGAGAGCGCATTGCACGGCACCACCGGCTTCAGACAGGTCGAAACGGACGCAAGCGGGCGCATCGTAGGGGACCCCATACGCACGGCGCCCGCCGTGTCGGGCAACAATCTCAGCCTTACGCTCGACGTCGGCCTGCAGGAAGCCGCCGAACGCGCCTTCGGCGAGAACCGCGGAGCGCTGGTCGCGATCGAGCCTGCGACGGGCGGAATACTCGCTTTCGTCTCCAAGCCCGGGTACGACCCGAACCTCTTCATCGACGGCATCGATCCGGCAAACTGGGACGCGCTCAACAATTCCCCCGACCGGCCGCTCAACAACCGCGCGCTCACCGGGCTTTACCCGCCCGGCTCGACTTTCAAGCCCTATATGGCGCTCGCGGCGCTCGAGCTGGGCGCGAGAACCCCGACCCAGCTCGTTTTCGATCCCGGCTACTTCGTTCTGGGGAGCAACCGCTTCCGCGACTTCAAGGCCGGCGGCCACGGCTATGTCGACATGGTCAAGTCGATCGTCCTGTCCTGCGACACCTACTACTACATCCTCGCCAACGACCTCGGCATCGACAACATCGCGCGCTTCATGGGCGAGTTCGGCTTCGGCACGCGCACCGGGATCGACGTCGAAGGCGAGGCCGCGGGAGTGCTGCCCTCCCCGGAATGGAAAGTGAAGCGCTTCAAGACGCCCGAGCAGCAGAGGTGGTA
>VBDM01000296.1 GCA_005881355.1 Betaproteobacteria bacterium | reverse complement strand
CAGATCACCCCGCGGTGCTTCAGGCGCTTGTACTTGCCGCACAGGCACTCGTAGTCCTTGATCGGCCCGAAGATCTTGGCGCAGAACAGGCCGTCCCGCTCCGGCTTGAAGGTGCGGTAGTTGATCGTCTCGGGCTTCTTCACCTCGCCGTAGGACCAGGAGCGGATCTTTTCGGGCGACGCGATCCCGATCTTGATCGCGTCGAACTCCTCTTCCTGCGTCACCTGCTTGAACAAATCGAGCAGTGCTTTCATTGACTACTCCTATGCACGATACTTTCACCGACACCCGGCGCAGGTGCGCCGGGTGTCGAAAGTCCAATCTTTTTCACAATCTTTTTCACAATCTTTTTCAAAACCGTTCCAGGTCGATGTCGATGCCGAGCGACCGGATTTCCTTCACCAGCACGTTGAAGGACTCGGGCATCCCCGCGTCGATCTTGTGGTCGCCCTTGACGATGTTCTCGTAGACCTTGGTGCGGCCGTTGATGTCGTCGGACTTCACCGTGAGCATCTCCTGCAGCGTGTAAGAGGCGCCGTAGGCTTCGAGCGCCCAGACTTCCATCTCGCCGAAGCGCTGTCCTCCGAACTGCGCCTTGCCGCCGAGCGGCTGCTGGGTCACGAGGCTGTAGGGCCCCGTCGAGCGCGCATGCATCTTGTCGTCCACGAGGTGGTGCAGCTTCAGCATGTGCATGAAGCCCACCGTGACCTGCCGGTCGAAGGGCTCGCCCGTGCGGCCGTCGTACAAGCTCACCTGTCCCCCGCGCGGCAAGCCCGCCGCCTCGAGCATGTCCTTGATCTCGGCTTCGGAGGCGCCGTCGAAAACCGGGGTCGCGAACGGCACCCCGCCCTTGAGGTTCCCCGCGAGCGTGATCACGTCCTCGTCGGAGAGCCCGCTCAGGTCCTCGGGTTTTCCGCTGTGGTTGTAGATGCGGTTCAGGAACTTGCGCACCTCGACCGCCTTCGCGCTCGCCTTCAGCATCTCGCCGATCTTCAGTCCCAGTCCCTTCGCCGCCCAGCCGAGGTGGGTCTCGAGGATCTGCCCGACGTTCATGCGCGAAGGAACGCCCAGCGGATTGAGCACGATGTCCACCGGCGTGCCGTCGGCCATGCAGGGCATGTCCTCCACCGGCACGATCTTGGAGATCACGCCCTTGTTGCCGTGGCGGCCGGCCATCTTGTCTCCCGGCTGCAGGCGCCGCTTGACGGCCACGTAGACCTTGACCATCTTCTGCACTCCGGGCGGCAGCTCGTCTCCCTGCGTGAGCTTCTTTTTCTTCGCCTCGAACGCCGCGTCGAACCTCACCCGGGTCTGCGCGAGACCGTCCTTAAGACTCTCCAGCTGCTGGGCCGCGTCCTCGTTCGCGAGACTCACCTCGAACCAGTCGTGGCGCTCGACGCCCTCCAGGTAGGATTTGGTGATCTTGGTCCCGCGGGGGAGCTTCTTGGGCCCTTTGCTGGCGGTCTTGCCTATGAGCAGCCGCTCGATGCGCTCGAACGCATCGCTCTCGACGATGCGCATCTGGTCTGCGAGGTCCTTCTTGTAGCGTTTCAGCTCCTCGTCGATGATCTGGGCGGCGCGCTTGTCGCGCTCGATGCCTTCGCGGGTGAACACCTGCACGTCGATCACCGTGCCTGAAATTCCAGAAGGCACGCGCAGGCTCGTGTCCTTGACGTCGGAGGCCTTCTCTCCGAAGATCGCGCGAAGCAGCTTCTCTTCGGGGGTGAGCTGGGTCTCGCCCTTGGGAGTCACCTTGCCCACCAGAACGTCCCCCGCCTCGACTTCCGCTCCGATGTATACGATACCGGACTCGTCAAGCCTCGAGAGCTGCGCCTCCGACAGGTTCGATATGTCGCGCGTGATCT
>VBDM01000030.1 GCA_005881355.1 Betaproteobacteria bacterium | reverse complement strand
GGAGCCCGCCGACGTGACGCACGTCGTCCTCACGCATTCGCACTACGACCACTCGCTCAACTGGATCCTGTTCCGCCAGGCGCGCATCGTCATCGGCGCGCGCGAGCTCGCGTGGTCGTTGAACGAGCCCTGGGGCGAGGGGCCGGTGCCCGAGCTCTACATGCGCGAGCTCGAAAACTGGCCTTCGCTGCACCCGGTCGCGTCCGGCCAGGAATTCATGCCCGGGATCAAGGCGCACGCCGCGCCGGGCCACACGCCGGGCCACCTCGTGTTCGTGCTCGAGGGTAAAGAGCGCGACGCGATCTTCACCGGCGACGCGGCGAAGAACCGCGCCGAGCTGCTCTCGCGCAAGGGCGAAGCCACCTACGACGCGAAAACGAGCAGCGCGTCGATCGAGCGGATCTGGCAATTGTGGAAAAGGCGGCCCGGCAGCGTCCTCATCCCCGGCCACGACCTGCCGATGACGCAGCAGGACGGACGCATCGAATACATCGGCCGCCGCAGAGCCGCGCTCAAGGCGTGGTTCGGCGAGGACATCGAAACCACGACGCTGATCGAATTGACGGTGCGCTAGGGAGGAAGCCACGATGCCAGACACGCAGAGATTACGGTCCGCGATTCTCGGCTTGCTGCTCGCGCTATTTTCAATCGCGGCAGCCGCCCAGACCTACCCGAGCAAGCCGGTGCGGCTCATCATCCCGTTTCCGCCGGGCGGCAGCAACGACGTCGTCGGCCGCATGATCGCCTTCCAGCTCTCCGAGCGGCTCGGCAGGCAGGTCGTCGCCGACAACCAGGGCGGCGCGGGCGGGATCATCGGCACCGAAGCGGCGGCGAAATCGGCGCCCGACGGCCATACCTTGCTGCTGATCTCGTCCGCCTACGCGTTCGGCGCCTCCATGTACAAGCTGCCTTACGATCCGGCCACCGCTTTTGCGCCGGTCGCGCTGCTCGGCACCGGGCCCGTCGTGCTTGCCGTGAACGCGAAGCTCCCCGTCAACACGCTGCGGGAGCTCATCGCGCTCGCAAAGGCGAAACCCGGGGAGCTCAACTACGCCTCGGCCGGAGTCGGCAGCTTCCAGCACCTCGCGAGCGCGCTGTTCAAGCTGCAGTCGGGCCTGGACATCGTGCACGTTCCGTTCAAGGGCGGCGGGCCCGCGATGATGGACGTGATCGCGGGCAACACCCAGATCGCGATCGGCTCGCTCATCCAGACGCTGCCTCACATCAAATCCGGGAGGCTGAAGCCGCTCGGCGTCGGAAGCGCCAAGCGCGTTCCCGCCCTGCCCGACGTGCCGACGATCTCCGAGGCGGGCGTTCCCGGCTACGAAGCGACCAACTGGTGGGGAATCGTCGCGCCGGCCGGCACGCCGCGCCCGGTCATCGAGCGCCTCCACAAGGAGCTCTCGGTGATCCTCGCCTCGGCCGAGACGAAGAAGCGTTTCGAGTCCGAAGGCGGGGAAGCGGCCCAGATGAGCCCCGAGGAATTCGGCCGCTTCATCGCCTCCGAGATGGAGAAGTGGGCGAAGGTCGTGAAGGAAGCGGGAATTCGCGCCGAGTAGCTGCGGGTTGTGCATAGTCACCCCCGGACCATGAGCCAGGGGCTTTACCGCGGTTCGGAGGGACTTATGGCGACGATTCGTTCTGTAGAGATTCCACGACATTCTTTTCGCTGGCGCACTACATACAACTCTTCCCCGGCTTCGTATGCTGTGGGCTAGAGGATTGCGCCGGGACCCGGCGGGGGAGCGGGCCCGACGCGAAGAGGAGCCGAGACGAAAGCGCGGCAAATGCCGAACGACACGGCATGTTGCGGCGCGCCCCCCTATGCGGTACGAGATCACCGTCGAGCCCGATTATCTGAAGGCGGATCTGTTCGACCGGAAAACGGCCGGGGAAACGCGCGAGTTCCTTGTCGCCATCGCCGCCGAGGCGCGCAAGCATGAGCTCTTGCAGGTCCTCATATCCGTCCATACTTCAAGAGCCATATTCAGAGTCGAGCAGTACGGCATCTTCGACTACTTCAAAGAGCTCGGCGAGCTGCAGAAAAAGTACAGGGTTGCGCTGACCGGGGATTCCGAGGAGCTGCGCATCTCCCAGGAATACGTCGAGTCGCTCGCGCGACAGCACGGCCTCAACGTCAGGAGCTTTCACAGCGAGCAGGCGGCGCTCAGCTGGTTGAGGGACCGGCGCTGGCCGCCGGACCGGCGCCGGCGACAGGAGCGATTCGAGGGACAGGAGCGGCGCCGGCATCAGCGCCGTCTCAACTCGGGAGCGCCGGGTATCTCCTAGAAACGCGCTCAGAACGAGCGCCCCAGGTGGATATAGGCGACCTTCCCGCCCGGCGCCTGGAATCCTTTCGCGAGGCCGATTCGAAGCTGCGCGCCGAGCAGGTAGCCCGCGCGCAACTCCGACAGCAGTTCGAGGCCGCCGCTCTGGAAATAGCGCTGCGGCGCACCGCTCTCCCAGGCGGCGCCGGTGTCGAGGAAAACGCTCATCGAAAGCCGGTTCAGGCCCACCGGCGGAACCATCGAGTGCCGGTCGACGTCGGAGAGAGGCGTGCGCCATTCGACCGTCGCGAGGCGGGCGTGATGCCCCGTCAGCGCGGATTCGCCGCTGCGGTAGCCGCGCAGCGGGAATTCGCGCTGGTCGAGAACGGGCAGCGCAAAGGTCTCCTCCGAGAAGCTGCCGCCGAGCTGGATCGGCTCGGCCTGGGCTTGAGCGTGGGCTTCGTTCCAGCGCAGCGAGACCACCGCCTTGCGCATGGGCAGGTGCGCCCGCCAGTCGGCGCGATAGAAGCTTCCCGAGTGAGCGCCGCGCAGGCGGCTCGAAGTTTCGGCGAAGAGCCGCAGCTGCTGTCCCTGGCTCGGTCCTTCCGACAGGAGCTGCTGCCTGCGCGTGTCCACTCCGGCCACGAGCCCCGCGACGCGCTCGTCGCGCGTCCCGGAAGCGCCGAGGGCAAGGTCGTGCAGGGCTTCCCGGTCCAAGGCGCCGCCGAGCCCCCAGTAGTAGCGCGTGTCGAGCGAGAGATGGCGCCACAGCGAGACCCACTGCGCCGTTTCATGGATCGTATAGGCCTCGATCTCGCGGCCGGTGAACTTCTGGTCGTTGGCGCTGCTCGCCTTGACCGTCATGAACCGGTTGAGGAGCAGGCCGTGCCGGTTGTCGTACACGTAGCTCGCGCTCCCCAGCGCCTGGTTCTGGGTGAATTCATACAGGGGCGCAAGCGCGTACTGGTGCAGCCCCAGCGCGTCCTGCCCGAAAGTCTGCGCGCCGAGCGCGATCGCCCCGTCGGCGGCATAGACCGCGGGAAACCACGAGCGCGGCAGGAGCGAGGACCAGGGCTCGTAGTCCCGATCGGGAAGCGGCTGCTCGCGTGCCCGAGCGGTGGGCGCGGGTTCCGCGGCCGCGTCGGCCTGGCGGGTCTCGAGCGGCGCGTCCGGCAGGCGATGCAGCCGCAGGGCGTCGCCGCCAGCCTCGATCGTCGTGATCAGCATTTCACCGGCGACGGGAGCGCTGATCTCGCGGACTCCGTTGAGCGCCCCGGTCCAGCGCGCGAGCCGCCGCCCGCCGCGCCGCCAGGACCAGACGTTGTCCACGTTGCCGTAGTCGGCGACGAAGTAGATCTCGTCCGTGGAATCGCCGAACCTCGGGGAATGCTTCACCGCCCGGTCGGAAATCAGCACGGACGCCTTGCCGCCGGCGATTTCCACCAGCGACCAGCGCCCGTCGCGCAAGCTCGTCACGACGGCCGTCTCGCCTCTCGCGGCGAGCCCGCTCAACGCCTCCCCCGGTGCGGCGCGATAGAGCGAGCGCTCGAGTGCGCCCTCGCGGCTCACGAGGACGACTTCCGCCTCGCCGTTCACGACGCGGATTGCCACGATGCGGCCGTCATCGAGCGGCGCGGCGAAGCGGAACCGCCCGCACTCGGTGACGCGGCTCAAGGTCCCCTCCGCGCCGAACCGGTACAGGTCGTAGTAGTAGCTGTAGTTCCCGCAGATCTCGAGCTTCGAGAGCACGAGCTCGCCGCGCGGGGACACGGAGAGCCGGGTGAGGGCCTCGATACCGCGGACCGGCTCGGCCTCCGCGCCTTTCGCCTGCCGCACGAGTTTCGGTCGCGTGTATCCGTCGCCCCGCACGTACCAGCGCTCGCCTTCGGGCGCGAGCAAGGGACTGGTCAGCGAAAACGCGCGCGCGAGGATTTCGCCGCCTTGATCCGGCCGCTTCCCGGTCGGCGGGGTCGCGGCGGCGAAGCGCGCGCGCAGCCACTCCTCGTACTCCCGCCACAGCTCGTCCTGCGGTTTTCCGGTGACCGCCACGGTGTTGCTCTGCATGCGATACGGGAAGAAGTTGCCGCTGTAGTTCTCGACGTAATCCACGATCGCCTGCGGGCCGTAGCGCTCACCGAGGAACAGGAAGAAATAGCTGCCGTAGAGGTAGTCGCGGTTGTGCGGAAAGCCGCGACCGCCCGCGTGGATCTCGCCGAGCGGAACGAGCCCCCGCGCGACCTCGGCGCGCATCATGCCCTCGAAATGGCTCTGGCCGAGGCGTCCCCAGCCCTTGCTCCAGTCCGACTCGGCATAGACCGCGAGGCCTTCCTTCACCCATCCCGGGCCCCACACGTTGGGAAGCGTATTGGGAAACACGAGGAGATACGGCGGGGCGCGGCCGAAGATCCGGCGCAAGAAAAGCGGCGTGCCCCTCGCCTTGTCCATGTGCACGATGTGCGTGAATTCGTGCGTCAGCGCGAGCTCCAGCCACTCGCGGTTCTGCAGCAGCTCGCCTTCGTCGGGCGGCGACAGGACGATGCCGATGAAGTTGAACGGCAGCGGCGATGCGAGGCCGTTGGCGGGATCGAGCGAATCGACGACCACGATTTGCGTCCGCGATTCGGGCTTCCATCTCAGCCAGTCCGTGATGCGCGGATAAACCGCCTCGGCGACATCGGCCACGAGCCGGCCTTGGGCACCGTAGCGCTCGGCGAAATGCACCGAGAAATGCTCGGTGTCCAGCGTGCGCCAGCGAAGCGAAGGATCCACGAATTGCGCCTGGGCCGCGAGCCCCCAAAGGAGCGGCGCCGCAGCCCCGACGCGCAAGAAACTCTTCATGTCTCCCCGAAGTTCTCCTTTTGGCCCGCCGCATCATACCGGCTTTGCGGGCCGCGCCGAATACGGCGGGCGCTGGTACATTAATGCACCTTTCGCGATTGCAGAGGAGGCAATCCCGATGGCTCTGCCCCGAAAGCTGGTCCCGGCCGTTCTCTTGAGCGCACTGCCGCTGTTCCTGCCCGGCGCGGCGCAAGCGCAGCGAGCCAAGCCGGCCGGATTTCCCGATGGCCCCGGCAAAGAGGTGCTCGTCGGCAAATGCTTCCAGTGCCACGCCCCCACGATGTGGCAGGACCACCGCCAGGACCGCAGGGGCTGGGAAAGCGTGCTCTACCGCATGGTGGGGCGCGGCGCCCTATGGACCGAGGAGGAGATCAAGACCATGGCCGACTACCTCGCCTCGGCATACGGGCGTCAGCCGCCCCAGGCGGCGAAATAGACCCGAGGAGACGATCATGAGAGAGCTCGTTGCGCGCTACCTGTCGCGCTCGATTTCGAGGCGCGGCTTCCTGAAAGGCCTCACCACCGCCGGAATTTCGCTCGCATCCGCGGAGGGGATCCTGGACTCGCTCGTCCCGGTCGCGCACGCGCAGGACACCCGCCGCGTCGCGCCCGAGGCGATCAAGATGGTCGAAGGATCAGGCGCCGAATGCTTCGCCGAGCAGCTGGTGGCCTCGGGAGTCAAGTACGTCTTCGGCAACTCCGCGAGCGAGGACGCGCAATTCTACGAGGCGCTCGTCGACCGGCCGCAGCTCAAGTACGTCCTCACCCCGCACGAAGGCCCGGGCGCGGCGATGGCGGCGGGCTACGTGAAAGCGTCGGGCGAGCCGACCATCGTGATGCAGGCGGCGGTCGTGGGCCTGGTGAACGCCATGGGGCAGATGTTCAACGCCTACAAGGAGCAGACGCCGCTCGTCTTCTACAGCTACCGCACCGACCAGACGCGCAGGGCCGGACGCGACGGCTTCGAGGAAGTCGCCAACCAGGAGCAGATCGTCCAGCCGATGGCCAAGTACTCGTGGCTCGCGCGCCGCGCGGACATGATCCCCGAGACCGTGCGGCGCGGCTTCAAGGCCGCGTGGACGCAGCCCTACGGCCCCACTTACGTGTCGTGGCACTCGGACCTGAACGACGAGAAGACCTACGCCGAGGTCATCATCCAGGAGAAAGTCGATCCGCGCATGCGCGTGCGGCCCAACCCCGCCGAGGTCGAGCGCGCGGCGAGGCTGCTCGTCGAGGCGAGAATGCCGCTCATGATCGCGGGCGACGAGATCACCACCGCCAAGGCCGCGGCCAAGGCGGTGAAGCTCGCCGAGCTGCTCGGAATGCCGGTGACGCAGGCGCGGCAGATCTACGCGAATTTCCCCGAGACGCATCCCCTGTGGGTGGGAAGCCTGCCGGCGGCGCGGCTTGCGGCGCTCGACTTCCCGAAGAACCCGGACGTCGTCATCAACGTCGGCAACAAGCTGCAGCACAACAGCCCGCAGCCGATCGTCGCGCGCGAGGCGAAGTTCATCGACATGCGCATCGACAGCTGGAGCATGGGCAACGTCATGAACACCGAGGTCCCGCTCGTCGCCGACGTCGCCTACGGGCTGGACGATCTGATCGCGGCGGTGGAAGGCCTGGTCACGCCTGCCCTCCGGAAGAAGGCGCAGGAGCGCGCGCAGGAAGTGAGGCGCTTCAGCGAAAAGGCGAAAACGCTCCGCGCACTGGTGGCGAGGAACCCGGAATGGAACCGCAACCCGATGCTCGCCGACCGCGTGACATCCGAGATCGCCCAGTTCGCCGACAAGGACGCCATCATCGTGCACGAAGCGGGGTCGGTGGTCCTGCACGGCTTCGACTTCAACCCGATCGGCGGGCGCGAGCTCTTCTACTATTACGGGGCGCACCTGGGCTCGGGCGTCGGCACCGCCGCGGGCGTCAAGCTCGCGCGCCCGAACCAGCAGGTGATCTGCCTGGTCGGCGACGGCTCGTTCGTCTTCGGGCCGACGGCGCTGTGGAACATGGCGCGCCTGGAGCTCCCGGTGATCACGGTCGTGTACAACAACCACGCGTACGGCGGCCCGCACAGCCGCGTCATCGAGAAGACGGCCGGAGGGAAGATGGTGCAGAAGCGCCAATTCGTGCACGATTAACTCGGCAACCCCGACATGAACATGGCTTACATCGCCAAGGGGTTCGGGGTCGACGCGGAAGTCGTCGAGTCGCCCGGCCAGCTCGGGGCGGCGCTCGCGCGCGCGCGCAGGGCGACGGTGGAAGGCAGGCCCTACCTCATCGACGCGCAGATCGCGCGCGTGGGCGTGGCCTGGGCCGACAAGCCCTGGATCCCGCCGATCAGCATCGCCCGGGAGCGCACGAGGAAAGTCTAGGTCCGGCTGCGATGCCCAAACCGGACGATATCGAAGCGCGATTCAAGACCGCCGGACACTTCACCGAGGCGCTGAAGCAGGGCCAGTTCACGCTGTTCTGCCAGCCGATCGTGCCGGTCGCCTCGCCCGCGATCGACTACAAGTACCTGGAGATCTTCGTCCGCTTTCTCGAGGAAGAGGACAAGCTGATCCCCCCGGGGACGTTTTTCCCGATCCTCCAGGCCCACCATCTGACGCCGCTCCTGGACCGGTGGGTGGTGCGCGAGGTCCTCAGGTGGGCGACCGCAAAGCAGGGCTCGCAGCCCGACTGGCATATTCCGCGCTTCAACATCAATCTCGCCGACGACACGGTCTGCGACAAGGACTTCCCCGCGCACGTCAGGGACCAGCTCACGGCGACGAAAATCCCGCCCAACAGGCTGTGGTTCGAGATGACGGCGGCGCAGATGGCCGAGTTTCCCGAAGCGGTGAAGCACACGATCACCAACCTGAAGGCGCTCGGGTGTCCCATTGCGGTCTCGGATTTTTCCGGCGCCGAGACGGTCGCGAAGGGCTACAAGGACGCGGGCGTGCAGCTCGTGAAGCTCACCGGAAGCGTCGTGCGGAACATCCACAAGAGTCAGGATGCCTTGTCGAAGCTGGAGAAGCTCAACGCCTGCTGCCAGAAGCTCGCCATGCTCACCATCGCCGAATCCGTGGAGCACGCCGAGACCCTGTCGGTGCTGCGCAAAATCGGCGTCAGCTTCGCTCAGGGATTCGGCATCGCCCTGCCGATGTCGCTCAGCCAGATCAGCTGAAGGCGGGCAAAAAAACCCGGACCCCTGCGGATCCGGTTTCGGCTGACTGCGCCGGTCGCGATCCGGCCTAGCTGTCCATATTTCCCAGGGCCTTCGGGATGATCAGAAGCTTATGCCGAACGTGATGCCCGCACCGTTGCTCTTGACCGATGCGCCCCCCACCTTGTAATCCAGGCTCGTGTAGCGCAGGCCGACGGTTATTTTCTGCAAAAGGTAATCCGCCTGCAGCACATAGCCGGCCGAGTCGTCAAATTTGGCGCTCCCGCTCACGACTCCGCTACCCGAGAGCTTCGGGCTCAGGTGATAGGTCAGACCCCCGCCGACGCGAAACTGAGGGAAGCGGTAAAACACGAGCGCCTCGAGCGGAAACCGGGTCCAATCGACGGTGCCGTTGGACGCGTTTATGCCCGTGAACTTGTACGACAGCGAAACCTCCGTCTCTATGTCCTTCGAATCCGAGAGGATCGAGACGCCACCGCCAAAATAAAGTCCTTCGTTGGCGCTGATCGACTTCGTGGAACCATCGGTAAAGATCACCGTTATCAGCGTGTCCCCTCCGAAATCGAAGCCAGCCTTGAGCATCGGCCTGATATCGACGGCATGCGATACCGCGGGGGCCGCTGCGGCGAGCGTAAACGCCAGCACCGGCAACAATCTGCGAAACGTGCTCCCTGTCATGTCTCTTTCTCCTCTGAGTTGGCGGCCGGACCCGAGCAATCTATCGGCCGTGCCGTAAGCATACCGCCTCGGGGGAAAACGCGGAATTGGCTCCGTCCTGTTGAATTGAGCGGCCGGATCCGAGCAAATCAATATCGGCCGCGCGAATTGGCATACCTTTTCGGCGGGGATTGCGCGAAGGTCCCTCGGACGCCGAATCTAATGCAATACGTGCACTAATGCACATTACTTGTTGATTCCTTGGTGCTTCAGATGTAGGATTCGGCCGCGGTTAACTTTTCGAGGCTCGACCGCCCCCCAACCATGAGTTGATGTTCACGGCCTCGAGGCTAGAAAAAGGAGGTGGACGTGTTAAAGATAATTCGCATAGTCATTGGCGCGTTTCTCGCGATAGGTCTCTCCTCGGTTGCATCCGCTCAACGCTTCGACACCAAGAACCTGTTCTTCGGCGGCGGTCTGAGCCAGAACAAGCTCGAGGGGTCGAAGTCCGGCACGGGCTACCAGTTCTTCGGCGGCTACGCTTTCGGCCAAGTCGCGCCGCAAATTCGGGTGGACGCCGAGCTCGGGTACATGGATTCGGGCAACGTCGAGAAGTGCCAGACGTTCCCCATCCTCGGCAGCGTCTGCGGATCGGGGAAGGCCAAAGGCCTGTGGGCAAACGGCGTGGCGCGCTACAGGGTCGCCCCCCAAATCGACCTGATCGGCCGCGCCGGCCTGGACTTCGGCGACGACGACGGCTTTATGTTCGGGGTCGGCGGAGGTTACCTTCTCAACAGGAACTCCCAGCTGCGCCTGGAGTACGTCGTTCGCCAAAACATAAACTCCCTGCAGTTCAACTTCGTCTACCAGCCCTGACAATCGCCGCGGCTCTAGGAGCCGCGGAGTCCGGGTTTCAGTAGCAGAGCAGGCACCGGGTGCGCCCGGTGCCTGTTTTTTTGTGCGCGCTTCAGGAAAATTACACCGCGGCACGGGGTTCGCCGGCCAACGGCACCGCAGCATTTGACGCCGATTTTGCGCGGGGAGTAGCATGGCTCCGCACCACGCCGGTAACCCATCCATCCCTCGGGCCCGTCCGCGGCCCCAGCACAAAGGAGCCATCATGGCGATCAAATTCACCGTCAACGGCAAGCCGGTCAGCGTCGACGCGCCGGAGAGCACGCGCCTCCTGTGGGTGCTGCGCGAGGAGCTGAAGCTCACCGGCACCAAGTTCGGCTGCGGCGCGGGCCAGTGCGGCGCCTGCATGGTGCACATCGACGGCGAGCGCATGTTCTCCTGCCTGATGCCGGTGTCGGGCGTCGCGGGCAAAGCGGTCACCACGATCGAGGGCCTCTCGCCCGATCGCATGAACGCGCTGCAGCGCGCCTGGCTCGCCGAGAGCGTGCCGCAGTGCGGCTACTGCCAGTCGGGCCAGCTGATGGGCGCCGCGGCGCTGCTCGCCGCGAACCCGCGCCCGACGCGCGAGCAGATCAAGGACCACATGAGCGCGAACGTGTGCCGCTGCGGCACCTATCCGCGCATCGTGCGCGCGATCGAGCGCGCCGCGAGGGAGGGCTGAGCCATGACGACCAACACTCTGCACCGCGGCATCACCCGGCGCCAGTTCATGGTCGGCGCGGCCGGCCTCACCTTCACCGTGCTCGTCGACGCCAACGCGGCCCTGAGCTCCGAAGAGCGCGGCGGCGCGGCGCTCGCTCCGGCGCCCGCGGGCGGATCGGTGAAAGTGAACGCCTGGGCGAGCATCGCGACCGACGGCACGATCTACATCGCGAACCCCGCCGTCGAGATGGGCCAGGGCTCGCAGACCGCGATCCCGCTCATCATCGCCGAGGAGATGGACGCGGACTGGTCGCGCGTGCGCA
>VBDM01000298.1 GCA_005881355.1 Betaproteobacteria bacterium | reverse complement strand
GACGGGGATCGCCTCGAGCACCGAGCCCGCGCCGCCCGAATGGTCGCGGTCGTCGTGGGAAACGACCAGCGCATCGAGCCGGTCGATGCCTTCGCCGCGGAGGTAGGGAAGAATCACGCGGCTGCCGCTGTCAGAAAAGGCGTTGAACGCCGGGCCCGCGTCGTAGAGCAGCGCGTGTTTTTCGGTGCGCGCGACCACCGCAAGCCCCTGCCCCACGTCGAGCACGGTGATCCAGAGCTCTCCGTTACGGGGGCCCGGCGGGCTCGCGGCAAAGAGGGGCACCATCAGCAGCGCCCCGAGCGCCCGGGACGGAAATCCGCGCGGGAGCAGGAGCCAGGCGATCCCCGCGAGCGCAAGCGGCACCGTCCACGGCACCGGCGCGTGCTGATGCCAGACCGCGCTCGGCAGCGCAGCGAGCCATTCGAGCACCGCCATCAGGATTTCGAGAATCACGTGCCCCAGCCCAAGGGGCCAGTCGAACGGAAGCACCGCGCCGGCAAGCGCGAGCGGCGTGATGACGAAGCTCACCAGCGGGATTGCGACTGCATTGGCGACCGGTGAGACGAGCGATACCTGCTGGAACAGCACCAGCAGCAGCGGAGCGAGGCCCGCGGTGACCGCCCATTGCACCCTTCCCCACTGCGCGAGCCAGTGAGGCCGAGCGGTACGACCGGCCGCGACGAAGAAAATCACGGCAACCGCCGCGAACGATAGCCAGAACCCCGGAGACAGGACCGCCCAGGGGTCGAGCAGGAGGACGAGGAGCAGCGCCGCGGCGAGCACCCGCGAGGCGCTCGCTGCGCGTCCGAGCCAAAGCGCCAGAGCGACCACCCCGACCATGTAGAGCGTGCGCTGGGCGGGAACTGCAAATCCGGAAATGATGCAATAGGCGAACGCGGCGAGAAAGCCCGCGACCGCCGCGGCTTTCTGCGCGGGCAAGGTAAGCGAAAGGGACTCGCTGCGACGCCAGCACCAGGAAACGAGCATCGCAAAGAGGCCCGCCACCATGGTGACGTGAAGACCGGAGATGGACATCAGGTGGCTCACACCGGTGCGCGCGAACAGCCGCCAATCCTCCGGACCGATCGCGTTCTGGTCGCCGATCGCGAGCGCGATCAGTACGCCCGCGTAAGGACGCTCGGGGAGCGCGCTGCGGATTTTTTCCCGCGCCGCCTCGCGCAGCCGCTCGAGCCAGTATTGGGGCACGCGGTCCGCCAAACGCTCGGGCACGATTTGCGCGCGCTCATCGCCTGCGCGGCGCGGTGGCATTCTCACGTATCCGGTCGCGCGAGTGCCGCGCTCGAGAAGCCAGGCCTCGTAATCGAATCCGTGCGGGTTGGCGCTGCCGTGCGGCCGCCGCAGCCGCACCGTGAAGCGCCATCGCTCCCCGGCCCGTACCGGGAGCACGCCCTGGGAATCATCCGGGGCGAATCCGCCGTACGAAGAGAGCACGATGCGCCGCGGCACGCCGGTTTCGGGAGATTCCACGTCCAAATCGAAACGCACGCCGCGCTCGAACGCCTGCGGAAGTCCGGCGACGACCCCCGTGACGAGCACGTCGCGCCCCTCCAACGCCGTATCCAACCGGTCGGAAAGCCGCAGCTGCGCGAGCGCCGCGGCCCAGGCGAACCCGAGCGCGGCGAAGCCGATGAAGGTCGCGCCGCCCGCGATGATCGGTGATGCGCGCCTGGAAAACCCGACCCCGGCGATCGCCGCGAACGCGGAAACGAGCGCCAGCCACCCCGCCCCCGGCAAGACGGGCTGCTGCTGGAGCAGGCACACGCCGAGCGCGAAACCCAATGCGGCAAATCTCATCGCGAGCCGGCAACGCTTTCCATTCGCGATTAACGGCCAAGGGTCCCGGAGGTTGATATGCTAGCCGGCGATGCTCCGAAAATTCCTCCAGAAGTACCTGCCGAGCCACGAAGCCATCCGGAACAATCGGTACCTCGCGCGCTTCGGCACGTTCTTCCTTCACCCCAACTTGTGGCACGTCAACCGGCGATCGGTCTCCGGCGGCGTGGCGGCAGGCCTGTTCGCGGGGCTCGTACCGGGCAGCAACCCGGTGCAGTTCGCCGTCGCAGCGCTGCTCGCCGTAGCGTTCCGCGTCAATCTGCCCGTCGCAGTGGCCGTCACGCTCTACACCAATCCGTTCACGATCGGTCCGATTTACGTGATCGCGTACTGGATCGGCACCTTGCTCGTGCCGGGCGACAGCGCGCCCTTCACCCATCCTCCGGGATTCGACTGGTCGAACCTCGGCGCCTGGCTGCGCGCATTATTCGAATGGGCGCTCTCGCTCGGCAAGCCCCTTGCCGTGGGGCTCGTCGTCCTGGCAGTCGGGCTCGCGATCGCCGGCTACGTCGTCGTGCAGCTCGCCTGGCGCGTGCACGTGATCCTCGCCTGGCGCAGGCGCAAAGCGAGACGCGCGGGAAGCGACCCAAGGTAGTGAGCGCTTTACAGAGCGGCGATCCGTCAACTAAATTGGCAACTAATTTGTCACCTATTTAAACTGTCAACCAATTCACGTCAGGCAGCGTTC
>VBDM01000295.1 GCA_005881355.1 Betaproteobacteria bacterium | reverse complement strand
TCATGCTCAGATCCGGCGAGCGGTTTCTCGACATCGGATGCGGCTGGGGCGCGCTCATCCTGCGCGCGGCGAAAAAATACGGCGCCCGCGCAACCGGCGTCACGCTCAGCCGCAACCAGTACGAGTTCGTTTCGAAGCGGATCCGGGAGGAGGGCCTCGGGGACAGCTGCGAAGTCCGCCTGGAAGACTACCGCGATATCCCCGGCGAACGCGTCTTCGACAAGATCGCGAGCGTAGGCATGTTCGAGCACGTCGGCTTGCGCCATCTCAAGGCTTATTTCGCGAAGATCCGATCGCTGCTCGCGGAGGGCGGCCTCGTCGTGAACCACGGCATCACTTCGAGCGACCCCGACAGCCGCTGGGTGGGGATGGGGGCGGGGGAATTCGTCCACCGCTACGTGTTCCCGCACGGCGAGCTCCCCCACCTGTCGCTCGTGCTCCGCGAGATGGCCAGCGCCGGACTCGAGGTCGCGGACGTCGAGTCGCTGCGGCGCCACTACGCCCGCACCTGCCTGGAGTGGGCCAAGCGCCTGGAACAGAGCCGCGAGCGGGCGATCACGGCTGCGGGGGACAAGCGCTACCGCATCTGGCAGATCTATCTCGCCGGCTGCGCGCACGGCTTCCAGAACGAGTGGATGAACGTCTACCAGATGCTCGCGCGCAGGGAAGGCGAGGCGTCGAATCCTCTGCCGCTCACCCGCGATTACATGTACCGCGCAGGCTGATTCGGCCGCGCGGGCATTCAATTCAGTGAACCGCGTCGGACCGCGGCGCGCGCAGCAGCTCGTCGACCGCCTCGCGCGCTTCGTTCAGGTGAGGGTTGAGGCGCAGCGCCGCGTCGAAGGCGAAGAGCGCGCCGTCGGCATCGCCGAGCGAGAGGCAGATCTGCGCGAAGCCGCAGATCGCGCCGTAGTGGCGCGGCTCGAGCTGTAGCGTGTGGTGGATGCTGGCCACGCTTTCGTCGTCGCGGTTCTGCATGTAGTAGAGCGTGGCGCGCTTGTTCCAGGCTTCGGCGAAATCCGGATGGGCGGCTACGAGCCTCGCCAGGATGCGCTCGGCCGCCGGGAAATCGAGCGCGGTGAGAGCGCGCGTCGCCCGCTCCAGGTCGAACGCCGCCGTCGAGTCGCGGTAGGCCATCCACAGCCGCCAGATCTCGTCCTCTATGCGTTCGGCGCGCCCGCCGCGCGCATCGCCGAGCGAGCGGAACAGGCCATTCAGGCGCTCGGGCAGCCGCGGCGAAGGATGCCGCCGGTCGCCGGTGACGATCAATTTGAGCGTGTCTGCGTACATTTCAGTGAAAATCCCGCGACGAGGTGGCGAGCCTCCCCAGAAGAGCGCTGTGGTCGGTCAGCCGCCTGGCTACAAGATGCATCACTTCGCCTTCGCGTTCAAGCACTCCTTCGACTCCCATCAGGCGCGCGCCGAGCAGCTCGCGGCGCTGGCGCTCGATGAGATGGGGCCAGACGATGATATTGACGTAGCCGGTTTCGTCCTCGAGCGTGACGAACACCGTTCCGGAAGCGGTGCCCGGGCGCTGACGGCCCGTGACGATGCCCGCCGCGCGTGCCGGGCTGCCGCTCGGCAATAGCCTGATCTCATCGGCGGTAGCGAAGCGCAGGCGCGCGAGGCGCGGACGCAACAGCGCAAGCGGGTGGCGTCCGAGGGTGAGGCCGGTGCTCGCATAGTCGGCGACGAGGTTCTCTTCCTCGGTTGGAGGCGGCAAAATCACCGGAGTTTCCGCCACCGGCGCGTCGCGCAGGATATGCGCGCCGGTTTCGATTCCCGCGACCTGCCAGTAAGCGTGGTGTCGATGGCCCGAGAGCGCCTCCAGGGCTCCGGCCGCGGCAAGGCATTTCAGGTCGCGGCGGTCGAGCTCTGCACGGCGGGCGAGATCGTGGACGCCGGCGAACGGCTGGATACGCCGTGCCGCGACGACGCGCTCGGCGCCGGGCTGCGACAGGCCCTGCACCAAGCGCAAGCCCAGGCGGACCGCGGGTTTCCCTTCGGGCCCGGGCTCCAGGGTGCAATCCCATTCGCTCGCGGTTGCATCCACCGGTCGCACCTCGACGCCATGGCGACGAGCGTCCTGCATGAGCTGTGAAGGCGTGTAGAAACCCATTGGTTGGCTGTTGATGAGCGCCGCGAGGAAGGCCGCGGGATGATAGCGCTTGATCCAGGCCGAGCTGTAGGCGATCAGCGCGAAGCTCGCCGAGTGCGACTCCGGAAAGCCGTATTCCCCGAAGCCGCAGATCTGCTGGTAGATACGCTCGGCGAATTCCCGGGTGTAGTGTCGTTCCAGCATTCCGTTTATCAACGGCTCGCGAAAGCGCTCGATACTCCCGTTGCGCCGCCAGGAAGCCATGGAGCGGCGCAGCTGGTCGGCCTTTCCTGGCGTAAAACCCGCCGCGACCACGGCAAGCTGCATGACCTGCTCCTGGAAAATCGGCACACCGAGCGTGCGCTTGAGCACGTTCTCCACGTCCTTGCTGGGATACTCCACCGGCTCGATACCGTCCCGCCGGCGCAAATAGGGATGCACCATGTCGCCCTGGATCGGTCCCGGGCGCACGATCGCGATCTCGATCACGAGGTCGTAGAAG
>VBDM01000294.1 GCA_005881355.1 Betaproteobacteria bacterium | reverse complement strand
GGCGAGATCGCGGCCCTGGCCGACACCGTCAACGGCATGATCGACACGCTGGCGACATTCGGCGACCAGGTGACCAACGTGGCGCGCGAGGTGGGTATCGAGGGAAAGCTCGGCGGTCAGGCGAGGGTACCGGGTGCCGCGGGATTGTGGCGGGACCTCACCGACAACGTGAACCAGCTGGCCGCAAACCTCACTACCCAGGTGCGGGCCATCGCCGAGGTTGCGACGGCGGTGACCAAGGGCGACCTCACGCGCTCGATCATGGTGGAGACGATGGGGGAAGTAGCGGTCCTCAAGGACAACATCAACGAGATGATCCGCAACCTGAAAAGTACGACCCTCAAGAACAACGAGCAGGACTGGCTGAAGACGAATCTCGCAAAATTCACCCGCATGCTGCAAGGCCACGGCGATCTGGTCACCGTGTCGAAGCTGGTGCTGTCGGAGCTGGCGCCTCTGGTCAACGCCCAGCAGGGCGTGTTCTACACCCAGTCGAAGCAGGGCGACGAGCCCGCTCTCGAGCTGCTCGCCAGCTACGCCTCCAAGCCGAGCAAGAGCCTTGCGAAAACCCTGAGAATCGGCGAGGGTCTGGTGGGACAGTGCGCCTACGAGAAGAAGCGCATCCTGCTCGAGGACGTCCCCCACGACTACATCCGCGTCGACTCGGGTCTCGGCTCCGCCGCGCCATTGAGCGTCATCATCCTGCCGGTGCTGTTCGAAGGCGAGGTCAAGGCGGTCGTCGAGCTCGCCTCCCTCAGGAAGTTCAGCGAAACGCACCTGTCGTTCCTCGATCAGTTGACCGAAAGCATCGGGGTCGTGTTCAACACGATCGAGGCGAACATGCGCACCAAGGAGCTGCTCAAGCAGTCGCAGTCGCTCACGAAGGAGCTGCAAAGCCAGCAGGACGAGCTCAAGAAGACCAACGACCGTCTGGAGCAGCAGGCGGAGAACTTGCAGAACTCGGAAAGGCTGCTCAAGAACCAGCAGGAGCAGCTGCAGCGCACCAACGATCAGCTTCAGGAAAAAGCCGAGCAGCTTTCCGAGCAGATGAAGCAGGTCGAGTACAAGAACAGGGAAGTCGAGCTGGCGAAGGCCGCGCTCGAGGAGAAGGCGGAGCAGCTCGCGCTCTCCTCGCGCTACAAGTCCGAGTTTCTGGCCAACATGTCGCACGAGCTGCGCACGCCGCTGAACAGCCTGCTGATCCTGGCGAAGCTGCTCGCCGACAACGTCGGCAACAACCTCACGCCGAAGCAGATCGACTACGCGCAGACCATCTACGCGGCCGGAACCGATCTCCTGTCCCTGATCAACGACATTCTCGATCTGGCCAAGATCGAATCGGGCACCATCACCCTGGACATTGTGCCGGAGCCCTTCGCTGCGCTGCGCGACTACGTCGAGCGGACCTTCCGGCAGGTCGCTCAAGACAAGGGCCTGGGGTTCACGGTCGAGGTGGATCCCGACTTGCCCGCGGTGATTCACACCGACGAAAAGCGGCTCCAGCAGATCCTGAAGAATCTTCTCTCGAATGCATGCAAGTTTACCGAGCGGGGCAAGGTGGATCTGCGGATTTCCTTGGCGAAATCCGGCTGGACTCCCGACCACCATCAACTTGATGCGGCGGAAAAGGTAGTGGCGTTCGCGGTGACCGATACCGGCATCGGAATACCGGAGAACAAGAAGAAGGTCATTTTCGAGGCATTCCAGCAGGCCGACGGAACCACCAGCCGCAAGTACGGCGGCACCGGGCTGGGGCTTTCGATCAGCCGCGAGATCACGCGCCTGCTCGGCGGCGAGATCCGGGTCGAAAGCAGCCCGGGCAAGGGCAGCACGTTCACGCTTTACCTGCCGCTCGCTCACGAGGCGGGGGAAGTCGAGGTCAGGACGCCAAAAATGCCCCCCGAGGAGCGAAAGGTCAGCCCGGCTTACGCCAAGCGGCCCGTCGCAAGCCCGGGGCTGAAGGCGGCGCTTGCGGTGCCCGCGCAGCCGCGGGTGAGCGACGACCGCGAAAACATCCAGCCCGGCGACCGCGTCGTCCTGATCGTGGAAGACGACGCCAAGTTCGCCGGGACGCTGCTCGAGGTCGCGCGCGAGAGCGGCTTCAAGGGAGTGATTGCCCTGGACGCCGACACGGGGCTCGCTCTGGTGAGGGAACTTGTGCCCGACGCGGTCACGCTGGACTTGAACCTCCCGGACATGGATGGATGGGCGGTCCTGGATCAGTTGAAGCACCATCCGCAGACGCGGCATATCCCTGTGTGCGTCATCTCCGTGGAGGATCAGATGCACAGATGCCTTCACATGGGGGCCCTGCAGGCGGTGCACAAGCCCGCGGCGAAAGAGACGCTCCAGCAAGCCCTCGCCAAGACGCGCAAGATGATCGAGCACGAGATCAGGACGCTGCTCGTCGTGGACGGAAACGATGCGCAGCGCGTCAGCATCACCGAGGCGCTCCGGGAAGAGGGCGTGCAGATCACGGCTTTCCACTCGGGCAAGCAGGCTCTCGATTCCCTGCGGAAAAAGCAGTTCGATTGCACGGTGCTCGGCCCGACGCTTCGCGATATGACCGCGATCGATCTCATCAAGAAAATCGTCGAATCCGAAGCGGCGTCCGAAATGCCGTTCGTGATCTATGAGGCGGACGGCTTGGACCAGGGCGAGCAGGACAAGCTCATAAAGCTGGCGGAGGTCGTGGTCCTGAAGAGCGCGCGAACGCTCGAAGCCGTTTTGGAGGAGACAACCTTGTTCCTGCATCAGGCGGTCA
>VBDM01000297.1 GCA_005881355.1 Betaproteobacteria bacterium | reverse complement strand
TTTCCAATGGGTGGCGCCCCGACGATGGAGGTCAGTGCCACTAAAGCGCAGGACTTCCGCTTTGACGACAAACAGCCGCGAAGACGTTCGCCGCGAGTGCGAGAAGCTCGGTGAGCTCGTAGTCCAAGCCAAGCTCGAATCCGGACATTTCGGAACCGGTGAGGCATTCGCCTGGGAATGGCTGCTGGAACAGCACCACCGCCGCCTCCGGGAAGGAGAGTCCGCAGAAAGCGAACGCGCCGAGCGGGCTCTGAAGGTCGCAGAGGAATCCGCCAGCGCGGCAAGAGCGGCGGCTGCCGGCGCGCAGACTGCCGCGCGGTGGGCGATCGTGGCCGCTCTCTTCGCCGCGGCGGCAGTCATCGTTTCCCTGGCCAAATACTGGTAATCGTCGCGAACCTGGCCTGGCTACGGTAAACGTACGTGCATGGGGAGAACCAGGCGGAGCCTATCTTCCCAAGCTGTACGGCTCTATTGGCCTACACCGGTCCCTTTGGTGCACTGCAGGCCAACTCTCACGAAGAACAAAGCAGGCGCGTCCCCGGAGTTGACGAAGTCTACAAGCCAGCCGCTGTGGACCCCATCAAAAAACGCAACATTGGTAGTCACTTTCAGAGCGGAAGTCGGGTCGAAATTATAGCCGCCACTGATGACTACCTCACCCGCCCCGCAGGCGGCCGGCACGCTAAGACGCTCGCCGGGGCCCAGGACTGCGTCCCGCTGCACATCGCGAAAAATGACCTGTACTCCGAACCCGACTGCGGCCGGATCGAGTTGTTGCTCGCGGGCCCTGCATTGCTCGCGCTCAAACACCAATCCATCCAGCAATCCACCTTGTATTGAGCACAGCACGGCCCCGTGGGCGGGCTCGAGGATCCCAACGAGCGACAGAAGCGCCATCACAAACGGCAGTGTTCTCCGGTTCATATCACAGCCCTCCATTGTGGAAAAGGTTGGCTCCAGGAAAACAGAAGCCTTCACCAGCCACTAAGGTCGTGGAGAAGGGAACTCTGTTGGGTGTCGGCTCGCCTTGGGTCTTGTGTGTTGCCCTAGGCGCTTCATGGACTGGAGTCGAGAAACACGCTACACCTGGCGCCGTCATACGTCAATCCATGGTTTATGATTCGTTGCAGGGAGGAGCGCAGGTCTGGAATTCGAGTGCCGATTTCAAAACTGACCGACCGCCAGAAATCGATTCTCCTCGTCGCGCTCCTCGCGACCTTGGGTATCGTCGTCGCGATCAATTGGGCGAGCCGGCGTGTTGCCGATCTCTACGGCCCCTCGGTGCTCGCGCAGGCGACCGACGGCCGCGTGTGGCTCATGCTCAATCACGAATTGCACGTGCTCGATCGGCACGGCACGTCGCTCCGACGGACCCCGGTCAGGACACTCGGCATCTCGCGTCCGTCGAGCGCAGCCGCGGAGCGAGCCTCGCCGCGCCGCTCCTGCTGTCGGTGATTTTCCCCGGGCTCGGACAGCTTCGCCAGCAGCGGCTGGGGATAGCGATGATCACCTTTGCCTGCGTTGCAAGCTGGGTGCTGCAGATGATGGGGCCCTTGATTGCAATCGTGAGAAGGACCTCCGAAGTCCATCCGATTCTGCCGGTCGTGGCGGTATCGGGCTACGCGTTCATCTGGGGCGTGAGCCTAGTCGACACGTATCTCGCGGCGCGGGCCGAAAACGCGCCTTAGCTTTCCAGGGCCGTACACGGGGGGCCGAGTCGCGCGTCAGCGAACGGCGATCGGAGCGATTGCGGAACCGGTGGCGCCCTTGATCTTCAGGGGCTGGACGATAAAGGCGAATTCATAAGCACGCGCCGCCGCCAGCGCCTCGAGCTCCAGATTCTCCAGGAGAAAGACGCCGTGCTGGATCAGCATCATGGCGTGGATCGGCAGGCTGTGCGGCCGCTCCGACGGCCGTACTTCGACGCAGCAATTGTCCGCCGCGATCATCATCGGCTCCTGCGCGACCAGCCACTGGCCGGCCGCGATGCCAATGCCGGGATTGAGCGTCCCGTAGCGCTCGTTCTCTCTCCCCATGAGCTTCGACCAGCCGGTGCGAATGAGCACTGCGTCGCCGGACTGCAGCCTCTGGTTGGCTTTTGCCAGCGCCTGCTGAAGATCCTCGGGCGTGATGAGATAGGAAGTCGGGAGCATGTCTACGCCCTTCGATCCGGCAACATCGATCAGCACGCCGCGGGTCATCAGGCCCCCGACATGCTCGACCCCGAGCTTCTTGAATCCCGTACGCGTGCCGATGTCGCCTAGCTTGAAGCAATTGTAGAAGCTGTCGCCCCACATCTGGTGCGCGAAGGCGTCGAATTGCGTGCCGATCTGGCCGAGCTCGGTGACGACGAGCTCCTCGTTGACCTGGCGAGCATTCGGTATCGGTGGAGAAGGCTTGGTGTAGATGTTGAAGACGCGGCCGGCGTTGATGAAGGCCTCCTTGGGGTCGGGGGACAGCACGGCGCCGAGCTCGAACAGCTCGCCGGTCCTGATCAGCTTTGCCGCGCGCAGGACCGTTTCGGGCTTCATCATGTTGCCCGAGCCGCGCTGATCGCCCGCGCCCCATCTGGACGGGCATCGTTGGCTGTCCGGCGGCATCTGCCAGGTCTGGGCGTGAAGCGTCGTGCTGCCAAGCCCGAGCGAAGTCACAATGGTCATCGCTGTTATGATGGGTCGCATGGTTCCCTCCTGATGCGGATTGTCTCTTGCGGGCGCTACGCCAGATCATGCCGCCGTGCGGCGCACCGGGTCAAGCGCGGGCGGTCGTAGGCTCGTAGGGCATCCTTCGAGAAGCTCCTCGATGAGCGAACAATCGCGCGACAAGCTCCCGTAGTTTATGATTTCGCAATGACCGCAAAAAAATTCGAAATCCTGGTGCTCAATCAGATTTCGCAGGCCGGGCTGAAGCGCTTTCCGGAGAAGGGGTACAAGGTCTCCAAGGACGCTGCGCACCCGGATGCGATTCTGGTGCGCTCGCACGACATGAACGCGATGAAGGTTCCCGAGTGCG
>VBDM01000293.1:425-3061 GCA_005881355.1 Betaproteobacteria bacterium | reverse complement strand
CAGAACATGGCCGACCTGCGCGCCATGGTCGCCGCCAACGAAAAGGGCGCTCAGGAGCTGCAGCGCATGGTGCGGAATTTCGGGCTCCAGGTCGTGCACGCGTACATGCGGCACGTGCAGGACAACGCCGAGGAAGCGGTGCGGCGCGTGATCGACGTCCTGAAAGACGGCGATTTCAGCTACGCGATGGACAACGGCGCCGTCATCCGCGTGAAGATCACGATCGACCGCAAGGCGCGGGGCGCGACCATCGATTTCACCGGAACATCCCCCCAGCTGCCGAGCAATTTCAACGCGCCGGCGTCGGTGTGCATGGCTGCGGTGCTGTACGTGTTCCGCACCCTCGTCGACGACGAGATCCCGATGAATGCGGGCTGCCTGAAGCCCCTCGAGGTGATCATTCCGGAGGGCTCGATGCTCAGGCCGCGCTATCCGGCGGCGGTGGTGGCCGGCAACGTGGAGACTTCCCAGTGCATCACCGACGCGCTCTACGGGGCGCTCGGCGCGATGGCGGCGTCCTGCGGCACGATGAACAACTTCACCTTCGGCAACGAACGGTATCAGTACTACGAAACCGTCGCAGGCGGCTCCGGCGCTGGGCAGGGTTTCGAGGGCGCGGATGTCGTGCAAACGCACATGACCAATTCCCGTCTTACCGATCCGGAAGTGCTGGAATGGCGCTTTCCGGTGCTCCTCGAAACCTTCGAGATCCGGCGCGGGAGCGGCGGCGCCGGGCGCTGGCGCGGAGGCGACGGCGCGCTCAGGCGCGTGCGTTTTCTGGAGCCGATGACTGCCGCGATACTCTCGGAGCACCGGCGGATCGCGCCTTGCGGAATGGCCGGCGGTCTTCCCGCGAAAACGGGGCGCAACCGGGTGCGCCGCGCCGACGGCAAGGTGGTAGAGCTTGAAGCCTGCGACCAGATCGAAATGAACGCCGGGGACTGCTTTGTGATCGAGACGCCCGGGGGCGGCGGGTACGGATACCCCGGCGCGTAGCGCGCCACGCCCTGCGGGCGGCCGACTTGCCTATAATAGGCGGCCATGACTGCAGCAAGGGGCAATTCGGACCTTCCTGAGACATGAATCGGCGAACGATTCTCACCAAGACCGGCAAGGGCCTGATGGAGGCGACCGGCAAGTCCAGCAATCTGTCGCGGGATCTGCGCGACATCCTCAAGGAAATCGACGGCACGGTCAGCGTTTCCGAGCTGCTGAAAAAGTTCGATGAAATATCGGAGCGCGAGGTCGGCGAAGCCCTCAGGAGTCTGGTACGAGACGGCTATGTGCGCGAGTTCATAGGGCAGCAGGATGCGGCGCCGCGGGCCCCGACGGGGCGCTCGCCTACGCCGCCGGCTTCAGCGGGCGCGGGCGAGGACCTCGATTTCACGGACTTCACTCCTGCGAAGCCATCCCCCAGGACGAGCGAGGACGTAAGCCCCCTGGTCCGGGACATCACCGGCGAGACTCCGGTGATCCGCATGCGCGAGGAGGCGGCGGCGAAGGCCGAGGCCCAGGCGAGGACGCAGGCCGAGGCGCTCGACCAGGCGCGGCGCGAGGCGGAAGAGCGCCAGCGCAGAGATGCCGAGGAAAAGGCGCGGCGCGAAGCCGAGGCGCGTGCGCGAATCGACGCAGAGCAAGCGGCGAAACGCGACGCCGAGGGGCGCGGCCGCAGCGAGCCCGACGAAAAGACGAGATGGGGGAACGAGGCGGAAGACAGGGCGCGCAGGGAGGCGGACGTGCGAGCGCGCCGCGAGGAAGCCGAGCGCGTGGCTCGCATCGAGGCCGAGACCCGCGCAAAAGTGGAAGCCGAGATGCGCGCCCGGCGCGAGCTCGAGGAGCGGGTGCGCAGGGAGCAGGAGGCGCGCAGAGAGGAGGAGGCGCGCAAGCGCAAGGACACCGAGGAAACCGAAGCTTTGATGCGTTCCTTGCGCGAGCAGGAAGAGAAGGTGCAGCGGGAAGCCGAGCAAAGAGAGCGCGAGGAACGGGAACGCCGGGAAGAGGAGGAGCGCGCTCGTCGCGAATCCGAGGAAGAAACCCGCCGGAAGGAAGAGGAAAAGCGCAACAAGGAAAAGGAGAAACAGATCCGCGAGGAGGAAAAAAAGCGGGCCGATTCCGAAGCCGAGGAGGCTGCGCAGGTCCGCAAGGCTGCGCGCGCGAAAGAGCAGGCGGCGCGAGGCAAGCAAGAGACGCCCCGGGATTCCGGAGCGGCGGCTCGATCCGCGCGGCGAGCCTGGGCGAAAAGAAAGCCGGGCAACTTCGTCAGGCAGTTCTCTGCGATGTTGCTCGTGCTTCTGGTCGTTTCGGTTGCCGTCGTTCCGTTCGTGCCCCTGGAACCCGGTCGTTACGAAAGGGCGGCCCAGGCGTGGCTGGGCGAACCGGTGGAGATCGGCACCTTCAGCCTGACGCTGTTGCCGATACCGCAGCTTAAGTTCGGAAAGGTCGTGATCGGCAAAGAACCTCAGATACGCGTCGCCACGATCAGGGCCACTCCCCCGATCGGCTCCATGCTCGCCGGAAAAAAGGCCCTCAGGCGCCTCGAGCTGGAAAACGTGACATTCCCCAGGGAATATCTGTCTGCGTTGCTGCGGGGCAAAGGCAGGGGCGAGTCGCTCGGGATCGAGCATCTCACGGCCAAG
>VBDM01000293.1:0-378 GCA_005881355.1 Betaproteobacteria bacterium | reverse complement strand
CGGTCACTGTCGCCGACGCCGAGCGCAAGCTTTCGGTGAAGCTGCAGCCCCAGGGGGGAAAAGCGGCCATCGAAATCTCCTCGGATAAATTCCCGCTGGCGATCGGCGCGGATCTCGCTCTCGGCGAATTCACGGCGAAAGGCGCGGTGACGAGAAGCGAGCTCGTCTTGAACGAGGCCGAAGCCCGCGCGTTCGGCGGACGCTTGTCCGGCAGCGCTCGTCTCAGGTGGTCCGATGGATGGAGCCTGGAGGGGCAGATCGCGGCGCGCCAGATGGATGCGTCCAAGATCGTCCCGTCGATCGCGAGCGGCACGCTCGAAGGCAGGGGGGTGTACTCCATGAGGGCGCGGCTCCCGGAGAGATTGCTGATGAACGCCC
>VBDM01000284.1:3162-9606 GCA_005881355.1 Betaproteobacteria bacterium | reverse complement strand
CAGGGCGAGATTACGCGCCTCACCAATGCCATCGCCGAGCTCGGCGCCATCAACATGGCGGCGCTCGAAGAGTTGACGGCGAACCAGGAGCGCAAGCAGTTTCTGGACGCCCAGGCGGCCGACCTCGCCGCGGCGCTCGAAACTCTGGAAGGCGCCATCCGCAGGATCGACCGGGAAACGCGCGCGCTGCTGCAATCCACTTTCGATACCGTCAACCGCCATTTCGGGGAGATGTTTCCGGCGCTCTTCGGCGGCGGCGAGGCAAATCTCATCATGACCGGCGAGGAAATCCTCGATTGCGGCGTACAGGTGATGGCGCGTCCTCCGGGCAAGAAGAACACCACCATCCACTTGCTCTCGGGCGGTGAAAAGGCGCTCACCGCCATCGCCCTGGTGTTTTCCTTCTTCCAGCTGAATCCGGCGCCGTTCTGCCTGCTCGACGAGGTGGACGCGCCGCTCGATGACGCCAACACGGAACGCTTCTGCGATCTGGTCAAGAAAATGTCGGGAGAGACCCAGTTCCTGTTCATCAGTCACAACAAGATCACCATGGAAATGGCGCAGCAGCTGATCGGGGTGACCATGCAGGAGCGGGGTGTTTCGCGCGTGGTGGCGGTGGACATCGAGGAGGCCTTGAAGCTGCGGGAAGAGCCCGCAGCTGCTGCGGCTGCCTGAACATGGGCGAGCTGCAGCTAGGCCTTCTCGCGATTGGCGCCATAGTCATCGCTGCCGTCTTTCTGTACAACAGGTGGCAGGAGCGCCGGTACCGGCGCGAGGCCGAAGCGAGCTTCACCTCGCGGCACGAGGACGTGTTGATGCGGTCTCGGGGCGGCGTCGAGCAGGGGAAGAGCGCCGCGGAGATCTTCCGACGCGTCCTCGGAGGACCTGGGCGCTTTGGAGCCGGTGCTCTCGGAGATTCTGGACTTCATCGTAGCTATCGAAACCCCGGAGGAAATCCGTGGGGCAGCGGTTCTCGGGGCGGCCGCTGTGGCGCTCGATCGCTGCTCGAAGCCGATCCGCTGGGAGGGTTTCGACGAGACGGAGGCCTCCTGGGAACCGCTCGATCCCCAGCGCGCTTATTCGAGGCTGCGGTCTGGGATGCAGGTCGTCGACCGCCGGGGCGCGGCCGATGCGGAGGAATTGGCCGCGTTCGGCGCGGCGATCGAGCACGCTGCGGCGTCGATCGGGGCTTTGGCGCCCGTGCCGGACCCCGGACCCACGGCAGCCAGGGCGAAGGAACTCGACCAGTTTTGCGGCGAAGTCGATTTCCGGGTCGCCGTCCACATCGTGAGCGATGCGACTCCTTTCTCGGGGAGCCGATTGGAGGGGCTGGCGAAAGCGGCGGGTTTCGAGCTCGATCGCGTGGACGGCAGGTTCCGGCGCCGCGACAGGCACGGGCGGATCATGTGCGCGCTCCTGAATTTCGGTCCCACCCCGTTCAGCATCGATCGCCTGAAGTCTCTCTCGACGCACGGCGTGACGCTCGAGCTCGATGTCCCGCGAACCCCGCGAGGCGCGTTCGAGCAGTTCCGCGACACCGCGCGAGCGCTTGCCGAGCGGCTCAACGCGCGCATCGTCGACGACAACCGCCAGTCCCTGGGCCCGGCCGCATTCGACGCCATAGGAGCGCGAGTACAGGCGGTGCACCGCGGCATGGAGGCGCGCGGCATCGTGCCCGGCGGGGCGCTCGCGCTGCGGCTGTTTTCCTGATGGCGGTTCCGGAAAAGGCGCGCATGCGCGTGGAAGCGCTTCGCCGCGACATCGAGACGCACAATTACCGCTACTACGTGCTCGACGCGCCGACCATCCCCGATGCCGAGTACGACAACCTGTTCCAGGAGCTGACCGAGCTGGAGGCCACCTATCCGGAGCTCGCCAGTCCCGATTCGCCGACTCGTCACGTGGGAGGCGTACCGCTCGAGGACTTTCCCCAAGTCACGCATCGCACGCCGATGCTTTCTCTCAACAACGCGTTTACCGAAGAGGACGTGGCGGGGTTCGACCGACGGGTTCGCGAGGCGTTGGGGAAAAACGAGGTCGAATACGCCGTGGAGCCGAAATTCGACGGCCTCGCGATCAGCCTCTTGTACGATCGCGGACGCCTCGCGCAGGGTGCGACCCGCGGCGACGGTTACACGGGGGAAGACGTGACCGCGAACCTGAGAACGGTGCGCTCGATCCCGCTCAAACTGCGCGGTACGCACCCCCCGGCCTCGGTCGAGGTGCGCGGGGAGATCATCATGTACAAGGCGGATTTCGAGCGGATGAACGCGCGCCAGCGCGAGCGCGGCGAAAAGGAATTCGCCAACCCGCGCAACGCGGCCGCGGGAGCCATCCGGCAGCTCGACCCGAAGATCACCGCCCAGCGGCCCTTGCGTTTTTTCGCCTACGGGCTGGGCGACCCCGGAGGCACTTCGTTCGATCGTCACAGCGAAATCCTGGACTGGATCGCCGACCAGGGGTTGCCGGTATCTTCCGAGCGCTCCACGGCGAGGGGATCGTCCGGGCTGCTCGGCTTCTACCGGAGGATGGGCGAAAAACGGGACAAGCTGCCTTACGCGATCGACGGGGTCGTCTACAAGGTCAATAGTCTCGCCGACCAGCGCTCGCTCGGCTTCGTGTCGCGCGCGCCGCGGTTTGCGCTTGCGCACAAGTACCCGCCTGAAGAGGTGCTCACCGAAGTGCTCGACATCGGGGTCCAGGTCGGCCGCACCGGGGTGCTGACGCCCGTGGCGCGCCTGAAACCCGTGAACGTAGGCGGCGTCACAGTCACGAACGCCACGCTTCACAACGAAGACGAAGTGCGCAGAAAGGACGTCTGGCGTGGCGACGTGGTGATCGTGCGCCGCGCGGGGGACGTGATCCCGGAAGTGGTAAGCGTCGCCCAGCCCGGTCCCCGGGCGGGAAGCGACCGGTTCGAAATGCCGACGAGGTGCCCGGTCTGCGGCTCCGAGGTCGTGCGCCTGGAAGGCGAAGCCGCGGCGCGCTGCACCGGGGGTCTTTTCTGCGCAGCCCAGCGCAAGCAGGCTCTGCTGCATTTCGCATCCCGGCGAGCGATGGACATCGACGGTCTCGGGGAAAAACTCGTCGACAAGCTGGTCGACCTCGGGATCGTGCGCACGCCGGCGGATCTCTACAGGCTGGGCGTCGGTGTGCTCGCCGAGCTGGAAAGAATGGGCGAGAAGTCGGCGCAGAACATCGTCGCATCGATCGAGAAATCGAAGAGCCCGTCCCTTGCGCGCTTCATCTTCGCCCTGGGAATTCCGGGAGTAGGTGAGGAAGTCGCCAGGATCCTCGCGAAACACTTCGAGCGGCTGGACAAGCTGCTTGACGCCGATTGGGCCGGCATCGCCGAACGGAAAAAGCAGATCCAGAAGGAGAACGCCGCGCGAAAAAGACGGGGAGAGGCACCGCTGCCTTTGGTGCTCGAAGGAATCGGGCCGGAGCTGATCGACAGTTTGAAGAAATTCTTTTCGCAAGAGCATAATCAGGAAGTCATCGCTCAGTTGACCTCGGGTCCGCACGCGGTCCAGGTGCAGGTTGAAAAATCGCGATCGGCGGGTGCCGGCCGCGGCTTTTCCGGCAAAACCTTCGTCCTTACCGGGACGCTGCCGAAAATGACCCGCGAAGAGGCGAAAGAGCTGATCGAACGCCACGGCGGCAAGGTGGCCGGCTCGGTGTCGAGGCAGACCGATTATGTGGTCGCCGGCGACGAAGCGGGGAGCAAGCTGGAGAAGGCGCGCGGGCTCGGCATCGCCATCGTCGACGAGGCGGGCCTGCGAAAAATGTTCGAGGAGGCGAGCACGTGAGAAAGGTGACGAAGGCCGTTTTCCCCGTGGCCGGCATGGGCAGCCGCTTCCTTCCCGCGACCAAGGCGAGTCCGAAGGAGATGATGCCGATCGTCGACAAGCCGCTCATTCAATACGCAGTCGAGGAAGCGGTGGCGGCGGGGATTCGCGACATGGTGTTCATTACGGGGCGCAACAAGCGCGCCATCGAGGACCACTTCGACAAGGCCTACGAGGTCGAGTCGGAGCTCGCTGCGCGCGGAAAGAGCGAGCTGCTCGAGCTCGTCCGGAACATCATTCCCAAATCGGTGAACTGCATCTACATCCGGCAGCCCGAGCCGCTCGGCCTGGGACACGCGGTTCTGTGCGCCCAGCCCGCGGTAAACGACGAGGTCTTTGCCGTGATCCTGGCCGACGACCTGATCGACGGCGACCCGCCGGCCTTGCGGCAGATGACCGAGGTATTCGAGCGGCACCAATCCCCGGTGCTCGCGGTGCAGCAGATCCCGCGCGAACAAACCCGCCAGTACGGTGTCGTCAAGACCGAACCGGTCGCAGGGAACATCGAGCGGGTGATGGGAATCGTCGAGAAGCCCAAGCCGGAGGCGGCGCCGTCCACTCTCGCCGTGGTCGGGCGGTACATCCTGACCCCGCGCATATTCCATCACCTGGCGCAACTTAAGCCCGGCGCGGGAAGCGAAATCCAGCTCACCGACGCGATCGAGGCGTTGCTCGCAGAAGATCGCGTGCTCGCGCACCGATTCAACGGAACCCGGTACGATTGCGGGTCGAAGCTCGGGTACCTGCAGGCGACCGTGGCGTACGGGCGCAAGCATCCCGAAATCGGAGACGCGTTCGAGCGGTTTCTCAAAACCCTGTGATGCGGCTCCGGGCCGGGGCGCATATACTCCTCGCCCCATGGCACCCGACGAGGCCTGGAAAATCCTGAAGAGCGCGGAGCTGTTGTGCGACGAAGCCGAAGTGCGCACCGCGATCGCGCGCCTCGCCTCGGAGATCACCGCGAGCCTCAAGGACCGTTATCCGCTCGTGCTCGCGGTCATGGGCGGGTCGATTTTCTTCGCGGGCAACCTCCTGCCTCAGCTGCGTTTCCCGCTCGAGTTCGACTATATCCACGCATCGCGCTACGGCAAGGCCACCTCGGGCCGCGAGATCGTGTGGACGGTGGAGCCGGGCGAGAACGTGAGAAGCCGCTGCGTTCTCGTGCTCGATGACATCCTGGACGGGGGCGAAACGCTCGCCGCGATCCGGGATCGCGTGCGCTCGCTCGGCGCGGCGGCGTTCTACAGCGCCGTGCTCACCGACAAGGACATCGGCCGCAAGAAACCGATCGTCCCTGATTTCATCGGGCTGAAACTGCCCAACCGGTACGTGTTCGGCTGCGGAATGGACGTGTCCGGCGCCTGGCGCAACCTCCCGGCGATCTACGCCGTTAAAGGCTCCTAAAACGCATGCTCGCAATCATCGGCGGCACCGGGCTGACTCAGCTCGCCAATCTGGAGGTGTCGCGCCGCCAGGTCGTAGGCACCCCGTACGGGGAGCCTTCCGGGCCTCTCACCTTCGGCGCAATCCGCGGTGTGCCGGCGGTGTTCCTTGCGCGTCACGGTTACGGCCATACCATCCCGCCGCATCAGGTGAATTACCGCGCCAATCTCTGGGCGCTCAAGGAACAGGGCGCGAGCGGGATCGTCTCGGTGGTATCGGTCGGGGGCATCCGCGCGGACCTCGGCCCGGGGAAGATCGTCGTCCCTCATCAGATCGTGGACTACACTTGGGGACGGATGAGCACTTTTTTTGAAAACGAGGCGCCGGTGAAGCACGTCGACTTCACCGAGCCTTATACCGCGGGATTGCGAAACAGGCTTCTCTCGGCCGCCAAGGCCTGCGGCGAACCCGTCGTCGACGGCGCTGTCTACGCTGCGACGCAGGGGCCGAGGCTTGAGACGGCCGCGGAAATCGACCGGCTGGAGCGGGACGGGGCCGACATCGTCGGCATGACCGGGATGCCCGAGGCGGCGCTCGCGCGCGAGATCGAGCTCGGTTACGCGGCGATCGCCGTGGTGGTTAACCACGCCGCCGGCCGAGGGGCGAGCGCCCGCGGTGTCGCGTTGCAAGAAATCGAAGAAGTGCTGAAGCACTCCGTGAGCCGTGTGCGAAAAATCATCGAGGCTTTCGTCGCAGCATGATTCGCGAAGTCCTGAAAATGGGCGATCCGCGGCTTCTCGAGAAATCGCGGCCGGTGGAGGCGTTCGGCACGCCGCAACTGCGCGAGCTCGTCGCCGACATGCGCGACACCATGGCGCACTTGAACGGGGCGGGGCTCGCCGCGCCGCAGATCGGCGCCCCGCTGCGGGTGGTGATTTTCGGGGTGACGCGCAATCCGCGCTATCCCGACGCGGAAGAGGTCCCGGACACCGTGCTCATCAACCCGGTGATCACGCCGATCGGCGAAGAGATCGAAGAAGCCTGGGAGGGATGCCTGTCGGTCCCAGGCATGCGGGGCGTCGTGCCGCGCTTCAAGCGGCTGCGCTACCAGGGCTTCGACGAATCGGGCCAAGTGATCGATCGGAGCGTCGAGGGATTTCACGCACGGGTGGTGCAGCATGAATGCGACCATCTGGACGGCATCCTGTACCCC
>VBDM01000284.1:0-3103 GCA_005881355.1 Betaproteobacteria bacterium | reverse complement strand
TCGACGAATAGCGCAAGCCGCAACTACCGTTGCGAGGGGCACGAGGGAATCCCCTGGTTACGTCCCTCTATGGCTGGAGCGCCTCGAGCAGGTCGGTTTCGAGCTGCAACACCGTCTTCGGATTCGCCAGCGCCGCTCCGGACACGACAAACACGTCCTCGGCGCGCTCGCCGAGCGTCACGATCTTGGCGGTCTGCAGGTTGACGCCGTAGCGGCTGAGCACGAGGGCGATGGCATACAGCAGGCCTGGCCGGTCGCCTGCCGTGATCGACAGGGAGTGGTACTGCCCCTTTTCGTCCGGGACGATGCGTACCTCGGGCGCGATGGGGAAATGCTTTACGCGTCGCGATACCCGTCCCCGGACGGGAGGCGGCAAAGGCGCCTGCTTTACCAGCCAGTCCGCCAACTCCTTCTCGATCTGGGAGATCACATCCCGCGAATGCGCAACGCTGCCCAGGTCCATGACCTGAAACGTGTCGAGCGCGTAACCGTGCCGCGTCGTATAGATCTTGGCGTCCACGATGTGATCGGGGACGCAGATCATGATCTGCAGCCCTTCGCCCGCCGGCGAGAGGCGCGCCTTGACCAACGGCTCGTCCGCGTCGGACCGGTAGTGCAGCAGCCGCGTGTGCCAGGCGATCTCCTGGGGGTCGTGGCGCAGGAAATAGGGCACATCGAGATGGCGCCATAGCGGATCCTGGACCGTATCGGACAGGCCGTAGAGCCGCAACAGGCGCTTGGCCTCGTCCTGTTTGCTCTGGATGTACTGGTCCGCTTCGATCTTTCCGCCTTTCAGCAGATGCTGCGTGGCGCGAAAGAGATCCTCAAGGAGCTTGCCTTTCCAAGCGTTCCACACCTTCGGGCTCGTGCCGCGGATATCCGCGACCGTGAGCAAGTAGAGCGCCACCAGCCGACGCTCCGTGCCGACCCTGGCGGCGAAGCGCCGCACCACTTCGGGATCGGACAAGTCCTGTTTCTGTGCTACCGACGACATGGTGAGATGGTGCTCGACGAGGAATTCGACGAGCTTTGCGTCTTCGGGCAGAAGGCCGTGCGCGCGGCAGAAACGCCGGGCCTCGAGCCTGCCCAGTTGCGAGTGGTCGCCCCCGCGACCCTTCGCGATGTCGTGAAAGATCGCGGCGATATACAGCACCCAGTGGCGCTCGAGGCCGGCGATGAGGCGGCTGCACAGCGGATACTCGTGCGCAAACTCGAGCATGGTGAAGCGGCGCAGGTTGCGCACGACGGTGAGGATGTGCTGGTCCACGGTGTAGACGTGGAAAAGATCGTGCTGCATCTGGCCGACGATGCGCCGGAACGCGGGCAGATACCTTCCCAGGATTCCGTATTGATTCATGCGCCGCAGCTCGTGCACGATGCCGCGCGGTTGCTGCAGGAGAGCGAGGAAAGTCGCGCGGTTGCGCGGATCGCGCCGAAAAGCCGCACCGATGCGCTCGCGCGCGCGCCACAGCCCGCGCAGCGTCTGCGCCGTCATGCCCTTCAGCTCCGGATGCCGCTGCATGATGAGGAAACTTTCCAGGATCGCGGGAGGCTCGCGTTCAAACAGGTCCGGCGCGCACGTGTCGAGCAATTCGCCGACGCGCCTGAACCGCTCGGTGATCGTCTGGGTATCGGAATTCCTGACCGGGAAGATCTGGGTGCCGAGGTTCTGAAGCAGTATCGTGTTGAGCTGCGTGACCGCTTTCGCCGTTCGGAAATAGGCCTGCATCAGCTGCTCGCCGGCGCGGCGGTGAGCGGTGGCGGAATAGCCCAGGCCACGCGCCAGACTCTCCTGGTAATCGAACAACAGGCGGTCCTCGCGGCGCGCCGCGGCGTAGTGCAGACGCACGCGCAGATCCTGCAGCAGCTTGTAGTGCCGGTGCGCCTGGCGCGCCTCCTCGGCAGTGATCAACCCGCGTTGCGCCAATTGCGCCCAGGAATTTCCAAGGCCGCAGGCGCGGCCGATCCACAGGATCACCTGCAGGTCACGCAACCCGCCCGGCGCTTCCTTGAGGTTGGGTTCGAGGCTGTAGGGGCTGTCCTGGAACTTCGTGTGGCGCTGCTCCTGCTCCAGGCGCTTGGCCTTGAAAAACCCCTGGCGGTCGAGGCACTCGCGCCGCGCCCGATCGAAGCGGGCGAAGAGCGCGCGGTTTCCCGCGAGCAGTCTTCCCTCGAGCAAGCTCGTCATCACGGTGACGTCCTTCGCCGCCTCCTCGACGCATTCGGCGACCGTGCGCACACTGTGGCTCAGTTCAAGCCCGGTGTCCCAGAGCCGTCCGATGAGCTCCTCGATGGTCGCGGTCAAGCTGGCCGAAGGCGCCTCCGGGAGCAGCACCAGGACGTCGATGTCGGAGTGAGGATAGAGCTCGCCGCGCCCGTAACCGCCGACGGCGAGCAGAGCGAGAGGCGCGGGCAATCGCAGCCGCGACCACATGTCCTTCAGTACTCGGTCCACCAATCGCCGATGTTCGCGCAGCACTCTCGCGCCATCGGCCGTCCTCTGGAATTCCGCCTGAAGCGTGGTGCGCTCGGCCTGCACGTCGGCCTTGAGCCGGGCAAACGCCGGACCGGGGTCGGTGAACGTCGCAGGCTGAGACAACATGAAGCTAATGTTTCGGCGGTGGGGGTGCGCCCGCCGAAACCGTCAGAACCTCGTAGCCCGTTGCGGTAACCAGCACCGTGTGCTCCCACTGCGCCGAGAGGCTGTGGTCCTTGGTGACGATGGTCCAGCCGTCGGCAAGCTCGCGGATCGCAGGCTTGCCGGCGTTGATCATGGGTTCGATCGTGAAAGTCATTCCCTGCTGAAGGCGCGTACCGGTTCCCGCGCGCCCGTAATGCAGGACCTGCGGCTCCTCGTGGAACTTGCGCCCGATCCCATGGCCGCAGAACTCTCGCACCACGCCGTATCCGTGGCTTTCGGCGTGTTGCTGGATGGCCGCCCCGACGTCGCCCAGAAAAGCCCCTGGGCGCACCGCATCGATGCCGAGCCACATGCACTCGTAGGTGGTTTCGCACAGCCGCCTGGCCTGTATCGAGGGCTCGCCGACATAGAACATGCGGCTGGAGTCGCCGTGATAGCCGTCCTTGATCACCGTAACGTCGA
>VBDM01000291.1 GCA_005881355.1 Betaproteobacteria bacterium | reverse complement strand
CAGGCAGGCCGACCGTATTTCAGCATCTGCCGAGCCTTCGGGGCGGCCACTGGATTGCGATCGGTCGGCTGGATTTCAATACGGGCGGGCTGCTGCTTTTCACCGATTCGGGCGAGCTTGCCAACCGCCTCATGCATCCGCGCAACGAAATCGAGCGCGAGTATGCGGTGCGCGTGCGCGGCGAGCTCTCGCGCGAGCAGCTGGGAAAACTCAGCCGCGGCGTGGCGCTCGGCGACGGCGCGGCGAAATTCGACAGCATCGAGTCCGGCGGCGGCAGCGGATCGAACCGCTGGTACCAGGTCGTGCTGCGCGAAGGGCGCAACCGCGAGGTGCGGCGCATGTTCGAGGCGCTTGGGATCACGGTGAGCCGCTTGATGCGCGTGCGCTTCGGACCGTTCCGCCTGCCGCCTTGGCTGCGCCGCGGGCAGTGGCGCGAGCTTGAGCCCAGGGAAGCCGCCGGGTTGCTCGCGGTGCTCGAGTCGCAGTCCCAGGTCGCGCCGGCACCGCCGGCCTGAGCGGAAATTTCAGTCGGAAGCGGGTTGCTACGGGCGTCTTTCCGTTGTTCCGGCTAAAGTTTCTTGCTATACTCTCGGCGCTTTCGGGGATGGGCTTTCGAGCCCATTTTTTATTTATGCACGGGTGTCGCACATGATAAAGAGCGCGCTTGAGCCGTTGCTCGAGCGCACCGTAGGCGGCCTGGGATACCAGCTTGCCGATTTTGAATACATCAGCAACAGCAAGATGTTACGCGTGTTTGTTGAGAAACGAGATGAAGTTGTTGCCGGCGCCGCTCCGGGCGGTATCACCGTGGCCGATTGCGAGTCGGTAAGCCGCCAGCTGCAGCGGGTATTGGAGGTCGAGGGGGTCGATTACGGCCGCCTCGAAGTGTCCTCGCCGGGCCTGGACCGGA
>VBDM01000292.1 GCA_005881355.1 Betaproteobacteria bacterium | reverse complement strand
TCGACCTCGAAGGCTTCGGCCTTCGGGGGGCGCGCGCCGAGCAGGCGCCCAAGCGCTACGCACAGTGGCTTGGCGAGCTTGCCGACAAGAAACCTTCGTTTCGCGACTACGATTCCTTCGAAGCGCTCGCCGATCGGTTGCGCGGCAACAATCCGCGCCTCTCCCGGGACAAGGCATCGTTTCTCGCGCGACACTGGGGCATGGAGAAGGAGGGTCGCGTGCAGCTCGCGAGCGATCCGGCGCACAAGCTCGTGAATCCGGTGCTGTACCGGCTGGAGGAAGCCGAGGCCTGCTGGCGCAGCGTCGCCGCGCCCGTGCTCTGGGTTGCCGGCGCCGAGTCGAAGGCGGCGGAGTTTTTGAAGCTCCCGCCTCAGGACCTCGCCGCGCGCAAGGCGTGTTTCCGGGAGCTGACTGAACGCGTGATCTCCGACGCAGGCCACATGCTGCATCACGATCAGCCGGAGCGTCTCGCCGAAGTGATCGAAGAGTTTCTCGGGTAAGATGCCGCGATGAATATCGATCTTCATTGTCACTCCACTGCTTCCGACGGATTGCTCAAGCCCGGCGAGCTCGTCGCGCGAGCCGCAGCGAACGGCGTGGAAGTGCTCGCGCTTACCGATCACGACGACCTGTCCGGGCTCGCCGAAGCGCGCGCCGAGGCCGAGTCGCGGGGGATTCGCTTCGTCGACGGCGTCGAGATCTCGGTCACCTGGGAAAGAACCACGGTTCACATCGTCGGCTTGCAGGTCGACCCGGAAGATCCGGTCTTGCGCTCGGGCCTCGAATCGGTCCGGGAAGGCCGCGCGAGGCGTGCGGAGAAAATCGGGGACGCGCTCGAGGCCGCCGGAATTCCGGACGGTCTCGCCGGCGCGAGGCGCTACGCCGAGAACCCGAACCTCATCAGCCGCTCGCACTTTGCGCGCTATCTCGCCGGTAGCGGCCGGGCGCCGGACATGAAAAGCGTGTTTCGGCGCTATCTGGTGAAGGACAAGCCCGGCTTCGTGGAGCACCGGTGGGCTGCTCTCGCCGATGCCGTGAGCTGGATCCGCGCAAGCGGCGGGACCGCCGTCGTCGCACACCCGGGCCGCTACAAGCTTTCCAAGGCCGAGATGAAGACCTTCCTCGCGGAGTTCAGGGACCGCGGCGGCGCCGGCATCGAGGTCGTGACCGGCAGCCACTCGCCGGAGCAATACCTGGAGTTCGCGGGCGTCGCGCGCGAATTGGGCTTGAGCGCATCGCGCGGCTCCGATTATCACGGAAAGGGAGAGAGCAAAGCGGATCTCGGCGCGCTTCCGCGGCTGCCCGACGATCTGAATCCTGTCTGGCGCGATTGGTAGAACGGCGGGGCGGTAAGGCGGCTCTGATAAAATGACGCGCTAAAGCCGGCCATGGATTTCAATGAGATCATTAAGATGATCGCGGTATTCGCCGTACCGATCATCTTCGCGATCACTCTGCATGAAGCCGCGCACGGCTATGTCGCGCGTCACTTCGGCGACAAGACCGCCTTCAAGCTCGGCCGCGTCAGCCTCAATCCAGCACGTCACATCGATCTAGTTGGCACCATTTTTCTGCCGTTGGTCACGCTATTCGTATCCGGTGGAAGAATCATGTTCGGATGGGCGAAGCCTGTGCCAGTCAATTTTCATGCTCTGCGACGTCCCAAGCGAGACATGCTTTGGGTGGCTCTTGCCGGCCCGGCAGCAAATCTCGTGATGGCTCTCGGGTGGGGTGCCGCTCTGAAGATAGGAGCAATGTCGGGGTTCGGGCCAAGCGATTTCCTGCTTCAGGTGCCAATTGCGGGTATTGAGGTGAATCTTGTTTTCATGGCGCTAAATCTGTTGCCAATTCTTCCTCTCGATGGTGGTCGGGTTGTCGTTTCCCTGCTGCCTGATCCTCTCGCTTGGAGTTTTTCGAGACTCGAACCATTTGGGCTGCCGATTCTCCTTGGGCTGGTCGTTATAAGCTCATACGGATATAACATTCTTGGCATGTTCCTCAATCCCATAGTGTTTGTATCGAAATCGGCTATCGCGACGATCTTTCAACTGTATTTAATTTAAATGGTCGAAGAACGCGTGGTCTCAGGCATGCGCCCCACCGGCGCGCTGCACCTGGGGCATTTCCACGGCGCACTCAAGAACTGGGTGAGGCTGCAGAGCGAGCATCCGTGCCTGTTCTTCGTCGCCGACTGGCACGCGCTCACGACGCACTACGAGACTCCGGAGGTCGTCGAGGAGAACGTCTGGGACATGGTGATCGACTGGCTGGCGGCGGGCATCGACCCGGCGCAGGCGACCCTGTTCATACAGTCGCGCGTCCCGGAGCACGCCGAGCTGCACGTGCTGCTCTCGATGACCACGCCGCTCGCGTGGCGCGAGCGCGTGCCGAGCTACAAGGACCAGCAGGAAAAACTCGCCGACCGCGACCTCTCTACCTACGGTTTCCTCGGCTATCCGCTGCTGCAGGCGGCCGACGTACTTGTCTATCGGGCGAAGTACGTGCCCGTGGGCGAGGACCAGGTGCCGCACATCGAGATGATGCGGGAGGTGGCGCGGCGCTTCAACCATGTCTATGGCCGCGAGCCCGGGTTCGAGGACAAGGCCAAGGCCGCCGCGAAGAAATTGGGCAGCCGCAAGGCCAAGGTCTACATGGAGCTGCGCACCAAGTATCAGGAGAAGGGCGACGCCGAGGCGCTCGCCGCGGCGCGCGCGCTGCTCGAGAAACAAGGCAATCTTTCCGTCGCCGACCGGGAGCGGCTTTTCGGCTACCTCGAAGGCGGCGGACGCATGATACTGGTCGAGCCGGAAGCGCTGCTCACCGAGGCCTCGAAGCTGCCCGGCGTGGACGGGCAGAAGATGTCCAAGTCCTACAACAACACCATCTCGCTGCGATCGGTGCGCAAGAAGATCCGCACCATGCCGACTGACCCGGCGCGGGTCAAGCGCAGCGACCCGGGCGACCCCGAGAAGTGTCCGGTATGGCAGCTTCACCTGGTTTACAGCGACGAGAAGACCCGCCAGTGGGCGAACCAGGGCTGCCGCACCGCAGGGATCGGGTGCCTGGAGTGCAAGCAGCCGGTGATCGACGCGGTGCTCGCCGAGCAGGGGCCGATGCGCGAGCGCGCCCAGAAATACCTCGACGACCCGACGCTGGTGCGCAATATCGTGGCCGACGGGTGCGAGAAGGCGCGCAAGCTCGCGCGGGAAACCATGCGCGAGGTGCGCGAGGCGATGGGGCTTGCGTACACATGAGCGAGCCAGTGCAGCTCACCATCCGGACGCCGGCGGCACCTGCGCTCAACGCCAAGGTTCGCGGTGAACCCTTCACCGATCTGCCGCTGGATCTGTATATACCGCCCGACGCGCTGGAGGTCTTCTTCGAGACCTTCGAGGGACCGCTCGATCTGCTGCTCTACCTCATCCGCAAGGCGAACATCGACATCCTCGACATTCCCATGGCGCGGCTCACCGAGCAGTACATGGAGTACGTGGAGGTGATGCGCACGAAAAACCTGGAGCTCGCAGCGGAGTACCTGGTGATGGCGGCGATGCTGATGGAGATCAAGTCGCGCATGCTGCTGCCGCAGCCGGCGATGCCGGGCGAGGAAGAAGAGGACCCGAGGGCGGAGCTGGTGCGGCGCCTGCTCGAGTACGAGAAGATGAAGCTCGCCGCGCAGAAGCTCGACGCCCTACCGCAGCTCGGGCGGGATTTTCTTCCCGTGGAGGTGTGGATCGAGCAGACGCTCGCGCAGCGCCTGCCCCGGGTCGACGTCGTGGATCTGCAGGAGGCGTGGCGCGCGCTTCTCGTCCGGGCGAAGATGAGCCAGCACCATCGCGTCACGCGCGAGGAGCTGTCGGTGCGCGAGCACATGAGCCTGATCCTGCGCCGGCTGCGGGGCGGCGGCTTCGCCGAATTCGGCGACCTGTTGGAGCCCACGCGCGGCGTGCCGGTGCTGATCGTCAATTTCCTCGCGGTGCTCGAGCTCGCGCGGGAGAGCCTTCTTGAGGTCACGCAGTCCGAGCCTTACGCCCCCATCTACGTAAAACTCGCCCATGCTCAGCCCGAGTGAGGTGAAAACCGTGCTCGAGGCGGCGCTGCTCGCGGCGCAGCAGCCTCTGCCGATCTCGGAGCTGAAGAAAATGTTCGATGAGGAGATCGGCGCCGACACCGTCCGCAGGCTGCTCGAGGAATTGCGCGAAGCATGGAAGGAGCGGGGCGTCGAGCTCGCGGTCACGGCGGGCGGCTGGCGCTTCCAGACGCGCCCTTCGTTCCAGAAATACCTCGAGCGCATCAATCCCGAGAGGCCGCTGCGCTACTCGCGCGCGGTGCTCGAGACGCTCGCGATCATCGCCTACCGGCAGCCGGTCACCCGCGGCGACATCGAGGACATTCGCGGCGTTACCGTATCGACCGAAGTCATCAAACGGCTGGAGGAGCGCGGCTGGATCGACGTCATCGGCCACAAGGAGGTGCCGGGGCGCCCTGCGCTGTACGCGACCACCAAGACCTTCCTCGACGACCTCGGCCTGCGCTCGCTTCAGGAGCTGCCGCCGCTCGAAGAAATAGCCCAAACGCTTGATCTCACGCAGACCCCGCCGCCCGCTCCGCAGCCCGCGCCCGACGAGCCCGCAACGGCCCAGCCGAGCCCGGCGTAGCCTCCCGGCGCCGACCGAAAAACTGCACAAGGTCCTGGCGCGCTCGGGGCTGGGCTCGCGCCGCGATATGGAAGCCGCGATTGCGTCCGGCCGGCTCAAGGTCAACGGCGTTCGCGCCGCCTTGGGGCAGCGAGTCGGCCCGTCCGATCGGGTCGTTCTCGACGGGCGCGCGGTCCCGT
>VBDM01000290.1 GCA_005881355.1 Betaproteobacteria bacterium | reverse complement strand
TTTATCCGCTTTGCCGGCCGCGAAGCTCAAGTCCGGTTGCGCCATCCGGTCAATGGCCGCAGGAATTTTGTCGGCGTGCTCAGGGGCGTGAGCGGCGAGCGGGTCGAGCTCGACTTCGACGGCGGGCGCCTCGCTTTCGAGCTTGCCGATCTCGATCGCGCACGCCTGGTGCCCAAGCTGTGACGCCGGAAGGTTACATGAGCCGCGAACTGTTGCTCCAGGCCGACGCGCTTGCGAGGGAAAAGAACGTCCACAAGGAAGTCGTGTTCGGCGCCCTGGAAATGGCGATCGCCTCGGCGACGAAGAAGCGCTTTTCCGAGGATGTCGATGTGCGCGTCGCAATCGACCGCAACACGGGCGATTTCGAATCG
>VBDM01000285.1 GCA_005881355.1 Betaproteobacteria bacterium | reverse complement strand
ATGCTCTACATGGGCTACGTCGGTTTCTCGATCGCGTTTTCCTTCGCCGTCGCGGCGCTCATCAGCGGCCGGCTCGATGCGGCTTGGGCGCGCTGGTCGCGGCCCTGGACGACAGCCGCATGGTGTTTTCTCACCGTAGGCATCGCCCTGGGCAGCGGATGGGCGTACTACGAGCTCGGCTGGGGCGGGTGGTGGTTCTGGGATCCGGTGGAGAACGCTTCCTTCATGCCTTGGCTCGTCGGGACAGCGCTCATCCATTCGCTCGCGGTGACCGAGAAGCGCGGTGCCTTCCGCAGCTGGACGGTTCTGCTCGCGATCCTCGCCTTCGCGCTGAGCCTGCTCGGGACCTTCCTTGTGCGCTCGGGGGTCCTCACCTCCGTCCACGCCTTCGCGACCGATCCGACCCGCGGCATCTTCATACTCGCGCTGCTCGTGATCGTGATCGGCGGCTCGCTACTCCTGTACGTGTGGCGCGCGCCGAAGATCGGGCTGGGCGGCGGTTTCGAGCCGCTGTCGCGCGAATCGATGCTGCTCGCGAACAACGTGATCTTCGTCGCGGCGGCCGGCTCGGTGCTGCTCGGAACGCTGTATCCCCTGGCACTCGACGCATTGGGCTTGGGCAAGATCTCGGTCGGGCCGCCGTACTTCGAGACGGTGTTCGTGCCGCTCATGGCCCCCGCGCTCTTCCTCATGGGCGTGGGACCGCTTGCGCGCTGGAAGAAAGCGAGCCTCCCCGATCTCGCCGCGCGCCTTCGCTGGGCTCTCGCAGCGAGCGTCGTGGCCGCGCTCGCGCTGCCTTTCGCGATGGGACGATGGGGCGCGCTCGTCGCCTTGGGAATGTTGCTCGCGGCCTGGATCGCCGCGAGCGGCGGCGTCCAGCTGTACGAAAAGATGCACAACGCGGCGAGCGGAGCGAACGCGTGGACGCGTCTGAAGAGCGTGCCGCGCTCGACCTACGGCATGCTGCTCGCGCACTTCGGGGTGGCCGTGTTCGTCGTGGGCGTCACGCTTGTGAAGGGCTACGAGACCGAAAAGGACGTGCGCATGGAACCGGGCGATACCGTCGAGGCCGGGGGCTATACGTTCCGCTTCGACGGCGTCAGGAACGTGCAGGGGCCCAACTACATCGCGGGGCGCGGCCAGATCGTGGTGACCATGGACGGCCGCCCGGTCACGACGCTCTATCCGGAGAAGCGCCTCTACACGGTTCAGAACATGCCGATGACCGAGGCCGCGATCAGCCCCGGCCTGACCCGTGACCTGTACGTGTCGCTCGGGGATTCGGTGGGCGCGACGGGCTGGATCGTCCGCGTGTATCACAAGCCTTTCGTCGACTGGATCTGGGGCGGGTGCCTCATCATAGCGCTCGGTGGCGCTCTCGCCGCGAGCGACCGGCGTTATCGCCTAGCGGCGAAGCGCCCGCAGGAACAGTACGCCGCCGCGCCAGCGCGATGACGGAGTGACGCACATCCGATGAATCGCTTCGTCCTTCCGATCGCCATCTTCGCGGCGCTGGTCGCGCTGCTCGCCGTCGGGCTCACGCTTGATCCACGCAAGGTCCCCTCTCCGCTCATCGGCAAGCCCGCGCCGCACTTCGAATTGCCACTGCTGCAGGAGGCAAAGCAGACGTTTACCGAGCGCGACATGCTCGGCAAGGTCTGGATCCTCAACGTCTGGGCGTCCTGGTGCGTCAGCTGCCGCGAGGAGCACCCCGTGCTGCTCGAGCTCGCCGCAAGCGGCGCCGTGCCGATCTACGGGCTCAACTACAAAGACAAGCGCGAGGACGGCCTGGCGTGGCTAAAGGGAATGGGTAACCCCTACAAACTCTCCATCTTCGACTTCGACGGCAAGGTCGGGATCGACTACGGCGTCTACGCTGTGCCAGAGACCTACGTGATCGACAAACTCGGGGTCATCCGCTACAAGTGTATCGGCCCGCTCACGCCGCAGATCGTCAAGGACAAGGTGCTCCCCCTGGTGCAAGAGCTCAGCCGTGCTTAGGTTGCTCGCGCTCCTGCTGCTCGCCTTCGCGACGGCTGCGGCACCAGCGAAGGACGCGGCTCCCGCGGCGCAGGACCCGGTACTCGAGAAGAGGGTGATGGCGCTCGCCGAGGAGCTGCGCTGCCTAGTATGTCAGAACCAGACCCTCGCCGATTCGAACGCGCCGCTCGCTGAGGATCTCAGGAACCAGGTTCGGGAGAAGATGCGGCGCGGCGCGAGCGACTCGGAAATCGTCGACTACATGGTCGCTCGTTACGGCGACTTCGTGCTTTATCGCCCGCCGTTCAAGCTCACGACGGTGCTACTGTGGTTCGGGCCGTTACTCTTGCTTGCGGCCGGATTCATCGTCCTCCTCCGCCGCGTCCTTCGCCGGCGGCCGGCGCAGGATCTCGAACTGACCGCCTCCGAGCGCAAGCGCGCGGCAGAGCTCCTTGCCGGAAACGAGGCGGAGCGCCGGTGACTGCGTTCGTCGTCCTCGGCGCCGTGCTCATCGCCGGCGCCCTGCTGTTCGTCGTGCCGCCGCTGCTGCGCCGCAGCTCGCGCACGGGCGCAACGCGCGATGCCGTCAATGTCGCGGTATACCGCGATCAGCTGCGCGAGCTCGACGCCGACCTGCGCGCCGGAACGCTGGCTTCGGACCAGCATGAAAAAGCGCGCCGCGAGATCGAAGCGCGTCTGCTCGCCGACGTGGGCG
>VBDM01000025.1 GCA_005881355.1 Betaproteobacteria bacterium | reverse complement strand
GTCGTCGAAGCCGTGCCCGTGCGCTACGACCACGACGCGTGGCTCGCCCGGTTCGACCGCGTCTGGCCGGCCGGCTCGCCGGCCTCCGTTTCTTACCGCAAGCGCATCGCCTCCGGACCCGGGTACGACGTGGAGCAGGCGTTGCGGACGAGTTCGAACGGCGCGCTCTCGCGCGCAGCCTAGAGCGGCGCGGACCGTGTCGCGTCGCCGGCTGCTCGTCGCGGTCCTGCTCCTGGGTTTGATCGCGGCGTTTTTCGCTCTCGACCTCGGCCGGTATCTCCGTCTCGAATATTTCAGGTCGCAGCAGTCGGCGATCGAGGAATTCCGGCGGGCGGATCCGCTTGCCGCGGGCGGGGTCTTCTTCCTGATCTACGTGGCCGTCACCGCGCTTTCGCTGCCCGGCGCCGCGGTCATGTCGCTCGTAGTCGGCGCGATCTTCGGCCTCGCCTGGGGCACGCTGATCGTTTCCTTTGCCTCGAGCGCCGGTGCGACGCTCGCCTTTCTCTCCTCCCGTTTCCTCTTCCGCGGGTCTGTGCGCAGCCGGTTCGGCGAGAGGCTGCGCGCGATCGACGCGGGCCTGGAGAAGGAAGGCGCGTTCTATCTCTTTGCCCTGCGGCTCGTGCCCGCGTTTCCCTACGTCGTCGTGAATCTCGTGATGGGCGTGACGCCCATCAGGGCCTGGACGTTCTACTGGGTGAGCCAGATCGGCATGCTTCCGGCCACGATCGTCTACGTCAACGCGGGCACCCAGCTTGCGACTCTCGCTTCGATCAGAGGATTGCTGTCGCCCGAGCTGCTCGGCTCGCTCGCGCTGCTCGGCGTCTTCCCGCTCATCGCCAAGCGCGCCGTCGAAGCCCTCAAGGCGCGCCGGCGGCTGGCGAGGTGGCCGAAGCCGGCTAAATTCGACCGCAACCTCGTGGTGATCGGCGCGGGTTCCGCGGGTCTCGTCGCAGCGTACATCGCCGCCGCGGTCAAGGCGAAAGTGACCCTGATCGAGAAAGACAAAATGGGCGGGGACTGCCTGAACACGGGCTGCGTGCCCTCCAAGGCACTGATCAAGTCCGCGCGGCTCATCGCGCAGGCGAAACGCGCCCGCGAGTTCGGCCTGAAGGCGATGCAGGTCGAGTTCGATTTCGCCGACGTCATGGAGCGCGTGCAGCGCGTGGTGAGAACCGTCGAGCCGCACGACTCGGCCGAGCGCTACGCCAAGCTTGGCGTCGAGTGCGTCCGGGGCGAGGCGAGAATCACTTCACCCTGGACGGTGGAGGTGAAGAGCGAAACGGGCGTGCGCGCGCTCACCACCCGGGCGATCGTCATCGCCGCGGGCGCGCGGCCCTTCGTGCCGCCGATCCCGGGACTCGCGGAAGCCGGCTGCCTGACCTCGGATTCGGTATGGGAATTGAGGGCGTTGCCGCCGCGGCTGGTCGTGCTCGGAGGCGGCCCGATCGGCTGCGAGCTGGCGCAGTGCTTCGCGCGATTCGGTTCCCGGGTGACGCAGGTCGAGATGCTTCCCCGGATCCTCGCACGCGAGGATCCGGAAATTTCCGCCTTGGTGACGCGGCAATTTCAAGAAGAGCGCATCGAGGTCCGCGTCGACCACAGGGCGACGCGAGTCTTGCGGGAAGGCGGCGAGAAGATCCTTGTGTGCGAGCACGGCGGGAAAGAGATCCGCATTCCCTTCGACGAGCTGCTGTGCGCGGTCGGGCGGGTTGCGAACACCGCGGGCTACGGCCTGGAAGAGCTCGGCATCGACCTGACCCGCGCGCGCACCGTCGAAACCAACGAATACCTGCAAACCCTTTATCCCAACATCTACGCCTGCGGCGACGTCGCCGGTCCGTATCAGTTCACGCATACCGCTTCGCACCAGGCGTGGTACGCGGCGGTGAACGCGCTCTTCGGCGGCGTGAGGAAGTTCCGCGCCGATTACTCCGTCATCCCCTGGGCGACGTTCACCGATCCCGAGATCGCCCGCGTGGGGTTGAACGAGACCGAGGCAACGGAGAAGAACATCGCCTACGACGTCACCCGTTACGCCATCGAAGACCTCGACCGCGCGATTGCCGACGGGGAGACGAAAGGAGTGGTCAAAGTCCTCACCGTGCCCGGCAGGGACAGGATCCTGGGCGCGACCATCGCCGGGGAACACGCGGCCGATCTCGTCGTCGAATTCATCATGGCGATGAAGCACGGCATCGGCCTGAACAAGATACTCGGCACCATCCACATTTACCCGACGCTGTCCGAGGCCAGCAAGTACGCTGCGGGAAACTGGAAAAGGGCGCACGCCCCGCAAGGACTGCTCCGGTGGGCGGAGAAGTTCCACGCCTGGAGGCGCGGATGAAGAGTCCGATCGAGCCCGCGCCCCGAATCTCGATCATCGTGCCGACGTTGAACGAAGCGGAGGGAATCGCGGCGGCGCTTGCGGCGCTCGCGCCGCTGCGCGAGCAGGGCCACGAGGTGATCGTCGTCGACGGCGGCTCGGGCGACGGCACTCCGGAGCTCGCGCGGGGCGCCGCCGACCGCGTCGTTTCGGCCCCGCGCGGGCGCGCGGGCCAGATGAACGCCGCGGCGGCGCTCGCGCGCGGCGCGGTCCTCCTCTTCCTTCACGCCGACACCCGCCTGCCTGAAAACGCCGACGCGCGAATCCTGCATGGGCTTGCGGCGAGCGGCAGGGCATGGGGACGGTTCGATGCTCGCATCGACGGCGAGAGCCGCCTGCTCCCCGTGATCGCTTTTTTCATGAACCTGCGCTCGCGCGTGACCGGCATCGCCACCGGCGACCAGGCGATCTTCGTCCGCCGCGACGCGTTCGAGCGCGCCGGTCGTTTCCCGCCGCTCGAGCTGATGGAGGACGTCGCGCTGTCGAGCTCCCTCAAGCGCATCTCGCGGCCGCTGTGCATCGCAGACAAGGCGGTGACCTCGGGCCGCAGATGGGAGCGGCGCGGAGTCCTGCGCACCGTGTTCCTGATGTGGCGGCTGCGCCTTGAGTTTTTCTTCGGCGCGGCGCCCGCGAGTCTTGCCCGCCTCTATGACGGCGAGCGCGGCTAAAGACCGCTGTCGCGTCGTCGTCTTCGCCAGGGCGCCGGAGCCGGGCAAGGTCAAGACCCGGCTGATCCCAGCGCTCGGCGAAGCGGGGGCCGCGGCGCTGCATCGCCGGCTCGCGATGCACAGCCTGCGCGCGGCGACAGACGCGCAGCTCGGCCCTGTCGAGCTGTGGTGCGCGCCGGACGCCGGCCATCCGTTCTTCCGCGAGTGTGAACGCCGATTCGGGATGAGTCTCTATTCCCAGGGGGAAGGCGATCTCGGCGCCAGGATGCAGCGCGCATTCGGCGCGACGCTCGCGCGCGCCAGACGCGCGATCCTCGTAGGCAGCGATATTCCGGCGCTTTCTGCGCAATACCTCCGCGACGCCGAACGGGCGCTTGTCGGCGGCAACGACGCCGTGATAGGACCCGCGGAAGACGGAGGTTACGTCCTCATCGGTCTCTCGCGCTGCGAGGCAGAGCTGTTTCGCGAAATTCCCTGGGGCGGCCCGGAAGTCCTGCCGCAGACCCGCCGGCGCATCGCCGCGCTGCGCTGGCGCCTCGCCGAGCTTCCCGGTCTGTGGGACGTGGACTGGCCGGAAGATCTTGAACGTCTGCCGGAAGGGATGCGGTCGCTACAATAGGGGGGAGGGTGCGTCTCCACGGATCGCGTAGAGCGGCCTCACCACCTACCGACCCGCTTGGCTTTATCGCATTGGGCGACACGCCGCCTTGGAGGGCTGGCCATTGAGCGCGAATCCGCTTGCCAGTTTTCCCGGTCGGTGCTATCGCTAGAGTAGGATTTCACGAAAGGAGGGACACGCCATGATCCGCAAGGTCGCCTATTTTTCGATGCAGGTCCCCAACCGCCCCGGCGTCGGCGCCGCAATGCTGAAATCGATCGCGAAAGGCAGGCAGAACCTGCTCGCGTTTACCGGATTTCCGAGCGGAGGCGGGGCGCAGGTGGACTTCGTTCCCGCCAACCCCGCCGAGTTCGCGCGCGGCGCGAAAAAGCACGGCGTGAAGCTGGGCAAGCGCAAGACCGCGTTCCTGGTGCAGGGGGAGGATCGCGTGGGTGCGCTCGTCAGGATCGTCGACACGCTCGCGAAGGCGAAGATCAATATGGTCGCGATGGATGCCGTGACCGCCGGGGGCCGGCGCTTCGGGGCGATATTCTGGGTGAAACAGAAGGACGTGGCGCGGGCGTCGCGGCTGCTGCGCGCGAAATAGCGCGGCCGCGCACCGCGGCGGACCGGACTTCAGCGCAGCCTGGTCAGCTCGCCCCAGAGCGGCGTGCCGAGATCCTCGGCGAGCACCCACGCGATGAGGATCACGCCGACGACTGCGGCAAGATACTCGGCGACTTCGATCCAGAGGTGGCGGTCCGACATGGAATCGGCTCGACTTGCTATGCCATCAGCATAGTACGTCGCGCTTGGAAGGGAAAGTCGGGGAAACCCCTACGGGAAAAACCCCTCATACGGCGCCCGCTTTCTTCAGGAGGGCCGCCACGGCCTCGGCGAGCCGCGCGTACCCGGCCGCGTTCGGGTGGACGAGATCGGACTTCAGGGCATTGTCGGTGAGGATCTTCCTCAACGCGGTTCCTTCGTACGGCACCCCGAGTTCCCTGGCGATGTCCTCATAGAATCCGGCTGCGGAAGGCAAAAGGCCGGGCCGGGGCACGCCGATCAGCACGACCTGCGCGCCTCGGGCCTTCGCCAGGCGCACCATCGCGCGGATGTTGTTCGCCGCCTGCGCGTCGTCGAGTTTCCTCAGGAGATCGTTGCCTCCGTGGCAAAGAATCACGAGCTGCGGCTTTGCCTCGTCTATCGCTGAGGAAAGCCGCGCAAGTCCCTCCGTGCTTACCTCACCGGGGACGCCCGAGGCGACCACCTTGCGCCCGATCAGCGCTTCCAGCTGCGCCGGGTAGCTCTCCTGCGGGTTGGCGCCAATGCCGAAGGTGAGGCTGTCTCCGAATGCGAGCACCACCGCGTCGGGCGCAAGGCGCGCGAGCCTCGGCTGGCCGCCACAAGCGGCGGCCAGCGCGAGCACGAGCACGATGGCGCGGCGCAGCCGGCTCATTTGGGCTCCGGCACGCTCGCGCATTCCTCGAAAATGCGCGCGCGGCATCGGGCGCACACCGACTGGTCGAGCCGCGTGAACACGCCGCCGATCGCCTCGCGCTTGCCGCGGAAAATGTTCTCGCGGCCGAGCTCGGCGATGTACCCGCCGCGCTCGAACAGCTCCTCGACCGGCTTTCTCAGGCTGTAGAAGTAGAGCTGCCCGCCGGCCTCGCGCCGGCGCCGCGCTTCTTCGACGAGCAGCTCCGCGCCCGCCATGTCGACGAAGTTGATGCTCTTCGACATCAGCAGCAGGTGCTTCTGGCCGGGGCTGCGCTCGCGCAGAATGTCGAAGTGGCGCTCGACGTGACTGACCGCGCCGAAGTAGATCGAGCCTTCGATGCGCAGGATCTTGAGCTGCGGGCATTCGAGCAGGCTGTCCTCGACCTCGGTCATCTTGCGCTGGCTGTGGCGCGGGTCGGGAACGAGGCTTCTCATGATCGGGTGCGAGGTGCGATTGAGGTACAGCACGAGCGACGCGAGCACCCCGACGAGGATCGCGAACTCGAGGTCGAGCAGCAGCGTCGCGAAGAACGTGACGGCGAGCACGGCGCCCTCGCCGCGGCTGGTGGACAGAATCTTGCGGATGCGCCGAAAATCGATCAGGCTCCAGGCGACGAGAAACAGGATGCCCGCCACCACCGCAATCGGCAGATAGGCGGCGAGCGGCGCGACCGCGAGGAGAACGAGGATCAGCAGCGCCGCGGCGAACACCGCCGACATCGGCGTCTTCGCGCCCGATTCGTAGTTGATGCCGCAGCGGTTGACCGAGGCGCTGGTGGGAAAGCCCGAGAAGAACGCCGCGGCGACGTTGGCGAGGCCTTGGCCGATGAATTCCTGGCTGTTGTCGATGCGCTGGCCGGATTTGAGCGCGATGGCATGCGCGATCGACACCGCCTGCGTGAGCGATACCAGCGCCACGGCGATGGCGGCACCGAGCAGGCTTTGCAGAGTGCCGGCCGAGAGATCGGGGATGGAGAGCGGCGGCAGCGCTCCGGCAAGAGGGCCGAGGGTGCGCAAGCCCGTGCGCTCGGCGCCGAGCGCGTGATTCAGCGCGAAAGCGAGGAGGCTTCCGGCGAGCATCGCTACGAGCATCGGCGGAATCTTCGGCAGCGCGCGGCGCGAGAGCGCGCCGATCGCAAGCGTCCCCGCGGCCGCTACGACAACCCAAGCCTGAGTATCCTCGAGGCGCGAGAAAGTCCCCGCGACAAGCTCGGTGAGGCTCGCCCCGGGCCCGGGCGCGATGCCGAGGAAATTGCCGAGCTGGCTGGCGAAGATCAGCACGCCGATCGCGGCGGTGAATCCGACCACCACGGTGCTCGACATGAAGTTCACGAGCGCGCCCAGTCCCAGCACGCCCATTGTGACCATGATGACCCCCGACATCAGCGCGAGCGTGAGCGCAAGCTCTATGTAATGCGGCGTGCCGGGCGTCGCAAGCGGAGCAAGCGAAGCGAGCACCATGAGCGACACCGGGTTGGTGGGGCCGGCGACGGTGTGCAACGACGATCCGAACAGCGCCGCGACGATCGCCGGCACCATCGCGCAGTACAGGCCGTACTCGGGCGGGAGCCCCGCGAGCGTGGCGAAAGCGACGCCCTGGGGCAGCACGACGATGGCGCCGACCATGCCCGCGAGCGCATCGGCCTTCAGCGTCGCCGGACCGACGAGCGGCCACCACTTCAGGAACGGCAAGACCTTTTCCAGAAGCGGGTGACTCGATGCGGTAGTGGTCGTCACGTGCGTCGGGGCCAAAGGCCAATGGTATCAAACGGCGCCGCGGCTTCTCTTTCCGTGGTCGTGAATCTGCCGATCGACGAGCGGCCGGTGAAGCGGGCGGAGGAGCCGGTTGCTGCTTGAGAACTTTGGTACGAGACGATCGGTGTGTTAGGCGCCAAAGAAATCTCCTAGGGCCCGCACCAGTGGTGGGGCCGCCATATCCGACCATCTGCCGACAGAAGGCCATTTGGTTAGGAAACGCGTGCCCACTTGCGAGTCTCGTTAGCCACCAACCGTGTATGCGAGGCGTATCATGTACACCTCAGTTATTGACCGGGCCATCGTATGAAGCAACCCGTGATTCACAGCGATCCTGACATCCAGGGCGGTGTGCCCGTTTTTGTCGGTACACGTGTCCCTGTGAAGAACCTCTTCGACTACCTTGAAGCCGGAGATTCGCTCGACGATTTCCTGAAATCGTTTCCGTCGGTGACGCGAGAACAGGCCGTCGCGGCGCTTGAACTTGCCCGCGAGGGTCTAGCGCAGGATGCGCATCCTGCTTGACGAGTCCTTACCGAAGGAACTCCAGTCGGAGATTTCCGGTCACGATATCCGCACCGTCGCGGAAATGGGCTGGTCCAGCTTGAAGAATGGGGACCTGCTTGCGCGCAGCGCGGGCAAGTTCGATGTTTTTCTAACCGCGGATCAGAACCTGCGGTATCAACAAAACCTAAGCACGTTGCCGGTTGCCGTTATAGTGTTGGCGGCAAAGAGCAACCGGATCGTAGATCTTCGTCCACTGATTCCTGAACTGCTCAAGGCGATCGCCGTTCTTGTTCCGCGCACGTTTAGTCAGATCGGTGACTGAACAGCTGTTGCGAGGTTTCGGCCGATGCTCCGCTTCAGCGCCAACATCAGCATGCTGTTCCAGGAGGTCGAGTTTCCCGAGCGCTTCGAGGCGGCGGCTCGGGCAGGCTTCAGGGCGGTCGAGATCCAGTTTCCCTACGGCTGGAGCAAGAGGCAGCTCGGCGAAATCGCGCAGCGCGCCGGCGTCGAGGTCGTGCTCATCAACATCCCCGCGGGCGATCCCGACAAGAGCGATCGCGGCATCGCCTGCCTGCCCTCCCGCGCAGCCGAGTTCCGAGAAGGCGTCGCCCGGGCGATCGACTATGCCAGGGCGCTTGGCTGCAGACAGATGAACTGCCTCGCGGGCGTCGCGCCGCCCGGCATCGACGGCGCGGTCCTGCGCGGGACCTACGTCTCGAACCTCCGCTACGCCGCGGGCGAGCTCGCGCGTGCCGGCATGACGCTCCTCATCGAGCCCATCAACACGCGCTCCGTTCCCGGGTTCTACCTGAACACCTCGGCTCAGGCGCTCGCGCTCATGGACGAGGTGGGCGCCGCCAATCTCAAATTGCAATACGATCTCTATCACATGCGGATCATGGGGGACGATCTCGCCAAGATCATCGCGGCGAACGTGAACCGGATAGGGCACATGCAGGTTGCCGATGTGCCCCACCGGCACGAGCCTGGCACGGGGGAGATCGATTTCCCTTTCTTGTTCGAGCGCATCGACCGCCTGGGCTACAAGGGCTGGATCGGCGCGGAATACGTGCCCGCGGAAAAAACCGGAGACGGCTTGGCGTGGGTGAGGAAATACTTGTAAGCTGGGCGAATAACAACCGACTCATTCTGACATGAACGTCGCTGGCATCGGCGTCAATTTCATCCGCCAGGCGGAGGTCGCTGGGCGCTTGCGCGAGTTGCTTCCCGCGGATTCCGTGCTGCACGCCGAGGAGGACACGCGCTCGTACGAATGCGACGGCCTCACGGCCTACCGCCAGCTGCCGATGGTCGTGGCGCTTCCCGCGAACGAGGAGCAGGTCAGGCAGGTGCTCGCCGCCTGCCACGCGCTGAAAGTGCCGGTGGTCGCGCGCGGCGCGGGCACCGGCCTCTCCGGCGGAGCGCTCCCGCGCGGAGACGGCGTGCTGCTGTCGCTCGCGAAGATGCGGCGCATCCTCGCGCTCGACCCGGGAGCGCGCACCGCGCGCGTTCAGCCCGGGGTCACCAATCTCGCGATCTCGGAGGCCGCCGCGCCCTACGGGCTTTTCTACGCGCCCGATCCCTCCTCGCAGATCGCCTGCTCGATCGGCGGCAACGTCGCCGAAAATTCGGGCGGCGTGCATTGCCTGAAATACGGCCTTACCCTGCACAACGTCCTGCGGGTGCGCGCGGTCACGGTCGAGGGCGAAGTCGTCGAATTCGGAGCCGAAGCGCTCGACGCCCCCGGGCTTGATCTCCTCGCGCTCATGATCGGTTCCGAAGGCATGCTCGCGGTGGCCACCGAGATCACCGTGAAGCTCCTGCCGAAGCCCGAGACGGCCCGCGTCATTCTCGCGTCGTTCGACGACGTCGAGCGAGCCGGCAACGCGGTGGCCGATGTCATCGCGGCGGGCATCGTGCCTTCGGGCCTGGAGATGATGGACCGGCCGGCCGCGCGCGCGGTGGAGGAGTTCGCGCACGCCGGCTACGATCTGGAGGCGGCGGCGCTCCTCCTGTGCGAGGCGGACGGCACGCCGGAGGAAGTGGAAGAGAACGTCGCGCGCATGACCGAGGTGCTCCGGGGCTGCGGCGCCACTCGCATCCGCGTGTCGGACTCCGAAGCGGATCGCCAGAAGCTCTGGGCCGGGCGCAAGGCCGCTTTTCCCGCGGTGGGCCGCATCTCGCCCGACTACTACTGCATGGACGGGACCATTCCGCGAAAGAAATTGGGCGAGATCCTGAAATTCATCGCGACGATGGAGAAGAAATACGGCCTGCGCTGCCCCAACGTGTTCCACGCGGGCGACGGCAACCTGCACCCGCTGATCCTTTTCGACGCGAACGATCCCGACCAGCTCGAGCGCACCGAGCGCTTCGCGGGCGAGGTCCTGGAGAAATGCGTCGAGGTCGGCGGCACCATCACCGGCGAGCACGGCGTGGGCGTGGAGAAGATCAACCAGATGTGCGTGCAGTTCGCGGCGCCGGAGATCGAGCGCTTCCACGGCGTGAAGCGCGCCTTCGATCCCGAGGGCCTGCTCAATCCCGGCAAGAACATCCCGACGCTGCACCGCTGCGCCGAGTTCGGCCGCATGCGCGCGCGCGGCGGGCAGCTGCCGCACCCCGAGCTGCCGAGATTCTAGACGTGCGCCTTCGCAGGAGGGTGCCGGCCCGTTCGCTTTTTCCAGCCTTGCTGCTGGGCGCTTGCCTGGGCGCTGCGCCCGATGCACTTGCGATCCTGGACGAGATCCAAGTCTACACCGACGATCTCGACTACCGCGGCGAAAGCGGCCTCGAGCTCCACGTCAACACCACGCCGAGCGGCAGAAGGACACCCGATTATCCGGGCGATGTGCCGCCTTACCACGGATGGCGGATCACGCCGGAATTTTCCTGGGGCCTTGGCAACGACTTCGACTGGGGCCTGTATCTTCCGACCGCGACCGACGCGCAAGGGGATTACCATCTGGGCGGCGCGAAGCTGCGCGCGAAATGGCTGCCGGTGCACGGCGCGGAAGGCAAGGGCGGCTGGTACTTCGGGATCAACAACGAGCTCTCCGACCTCACCAAGGCCTTCTCCGACTCCCGCTGGAACGACGAGGTGCGCGTCATCGGCGGCTACCGCGGTGCCGGCTGGCTGATCGGCCTGAACCCGATCTTCGAGTGGGGCCTGTCGCCGGGCTTTCGCGGCAGTCCCGAGCTCACCCTCGCCTGGAAGGCGGTGCACGATGTCGCCCAGGGGTTTGCGCTCGGCGCCGAGTACTACGACGACACCGGCACGCTCGCGAACCGGCTGCCGCGCGAGCAGCAGAACCGCACGCTGTACGCGGTGATGGAGATCGAGCGCAAGTCCTGGTCGCTCAATTTCGGCGTCGGCCACGGCCTGACGCCCGCCACGGACAACTGGACCGTCAAGGCCATCGTCGGGATTTCCTTCAATTGAGACTCCGGTGATACTGTCCGACGCAATGGACTCTGTGCTCGAG